>DATMLR010000176.1:0-20914 GCA_035570015.1 Puia sp. | reverse complement strand
CATCCTTTTGGGTTCCGGCCTTTGCCTGCTTCCCCAGGCCGGCTATGATATCTTTAAGCGTTTCCGGGCCTTTGCTGTTTGCAAGCGTAACTTCGTACCCCGCCTTTACCAAATGATGTGCAATGGACTGCCCGATATTTCCCGCCCCGATAATGCCAATTGTCTTTTTCATTTTTTAAGTTCTTTTATTAACCAAAGATAATTTGGAAGGAAAAGCTGTCCTTTGACATATGCTACAAAATGGTCTTGACATATTTCAATTGCATTTAGTGCCATTTGACATTTTTCCCCGGTGATCCTCGCGGTAGAATCGCGCAGCAAAAGTTAAAACTATTGGCTGTTGTAAGCTGCGGCAAATTCCGACGCAAAATTCGTCAATTTGGTTCCCTCGAAGCGCACAGGATGCTTTAGATAGTCCGAGATCATCATCCCGGTTCGGATGGCTCTCCCTAATTCCACAAAGTTTTCGGCCATATTTTGGCTTAACCCCGCCTGCATCAGGCCTGCGCGCATTTCTTCATCTGTGAACATCTTATATATCAAATCGGGTCTCCCAATTGCCTTTCCCAACATGGCGGTGATGTCCCCAAAATTACTTTCATCACTGGCAATATATCGCATGCTTCGGCCTGAAAAGCCAAGGGATATCAATTCCTCCGCCGCCACTTTGGCTATGTCACCGGGAGAGACCATGACCAATCGGGTATCCGGTCCATAATTGTTGCCTACTATTCCCATCGCCTTGATCATGGGGATAAAGCTCAGCAGATTGGTATAAAAAAAGCCTGGCCGTAGTTGCCTGATGTGCACGTCTTCCAGTGCATTTAGCGCCTGCTCGACAAAATACATCCCAGTTACAGGTCCACATCCGGCAGGATTATGTGCGCCCCAACTACTGAGGTTTACGATCATTTTAACACCGGAGGCTTTAATGGCTGCTGCATAGTTCTCCCCAATGGTGCGATTGAATGCCACCACATCCGGCGCGTCATATTTTGGGGGGACCATGGTGTATATTGCATCGGCGCCCTTAAAGGTTTTAGCCAGGAAATCGGGGTCCTCGACTTTTCCAATAGCTGCAGTGGCGCCCATATCGGTTATTTCCGACTTTCTTTCTGCCCGCGAACTGACGATCGTAACTTTGTGGTGGGCGGCAATCAAACTTGTGGCTAGTGGTTTAGTAATATGACCCAAGGAGCCTGTCAGAATATATTTCATATTTCTTGTGCTTACAATTTCATGCCAGAAGGCAAGGAGATGACTGTCAGTAAGATATCCACTTGGTCTCCTTCGGGAATATTGCGAAATATCGTTGTTCCGCCGAATCATCTGGAAATATCGAAAGAGAGGGATTTAGCCAATCTACCAGAGCTTGGAAAATTCGCTTTTTACTACTTTTGCGCCATGCAAAGCATTGAACCATTGCTCGACCTTTATAAACTTTCCCCGAAAGAATTCATCACCAATCGACTTATATTGGAAGCCCTGTCTTCTCGTGATCTTTGCTTACAAACTAAAAGGTTAAACGATGTATAGAAAACTTGGAATGAACGGCCCGTTTGTGTCGGCAATAGGTTTAGGATGCATGGGAATGTCCGGTGCATACGGTCAAAGCGACGACAAAGAATCGATTGCTACGATCGAACGAGCCCTCGAACTCGGTCACAATTTTTTAGACACTGCCGATTACTATGGTGTTGGCCATAACGAAGAGCTGATTGCCCAAGCCATAAAGGGCAAACGTGACAAAGCATTTCTTTCGGTAAAAACCGGTCAGTTACTTGCCCCAAGCCCAAATGGAAGAATGGCCCCCGGACCTGTAAATACTCACCCTGATTACCTTCGCAACGCCGTCCTTTACAGCCTCCGGCGCCTCAAAACGGACTATATCGATCTTTACACTCCTGCACGGGTAGATCCCAATGTCCCGATCGAAGAAACCGTTGGAGCGCTGGCTGATCTCGTTGAAAAAGGCGTGATCCGGTACGTTGGTCTTTCTGAAACATCTGCGGCCACTATCCGCAAGGCTGCTGCCGTACATCCCATCACGGCTTTGCAGATCGAGTACTCCCTTTGGAGCCGGGATATAGAAGCTGAAGTCCTTCCAACAATTCGTGAACTGGGCATCGGTCTTGTCGCCTATGCCCCGCTAAGCCGTGGCTTTTTGAGTGGCGAATTCAAAGCTCCAGAGGATATTAAAGATAGCCGGGCGAATATGCCCCGCTATCAGGGTGAAAACTTCTATAAGAATCTTGAGTTGGTAGAAAAGATCAAAACGCTTGCTGCTGAAAAGGGCTGCACCCCGTCTCAGTTAGCAATTGCCTGGGTAATGGCCCAGGGTGAAGATATAATTACTATACCTGGCACCAAACACATAAAGTATCTGGAAGAAAACATCGCTGCCGAAAATGTTCAGCTCAGCAGGGAAGATTTACAAAGCATTGAAGCGATTGTGCCGGCGGGTATTGTCGCGGGCACTCGCTACCCAGAAAGGTTCTTAAATGCGTTAAATCGATAAGATGTTATACCGAAGTTTACGCGGGCTTTGGGACACGAAAAAAATCGCACCAGCATGGGTAATTTGTTTGTCATTCCACGCTCAACGCCAAAGAGACCGCAAGAGAATCCATGTAGTCACGCCAATAAACTATCTTTCGATCTTTGATTGTAATTATGGAGCAAAATCTGTTGTCATATGGTCGTTTAGTTGGGGCTACCCCATGAACTGCGTATTCCAAAATAACAACCCCGCGAGTAGTGGATTTGTGAATTACAAGACTGTCCGCAGATTCAAGTTCCATGCTGTATCCACCAAACCACTCCATGTATTTCTTGCGGCCGTTGATTTTGTGGGGAAATCCCGGAAACCGGTATAAAAATTCAAAGACGGCATCTTCGGCGACCGCATCCCAAAAATGTTCACCATCTACTTCGCCTTTAAGCCCTTCCATAATAATGTCATAAAACGGCTGCGCGTTCTTGTTAAATGCAGGGTGATTTCTGTTGATCATGATGTTCGATTATTGTTGAGTTAACAACCAATTTCATAATGTCTTGTTTAAAAGCTAAAACCGCCCATTACCACCTATAGTCTGACCCCTTAAAAACAGTGGGCAGTTTCAGAACCTTACGGAGGTTGAATAGGCTTACCTGTTCTCAATCCAACAGACCTTCAATTTCCGCTCGGCAAACAACCACGCCCCATTCTCCTTTACCATGATATCATAGTACCGGATACCCGCGATCATGAGCTTCTGCACGCCATCGGGAAGCTTCAAGTGATAGGCCCGGCAATAGGTTGTAGCGGTTGCGCGGTCCCCGTTCACCTTGATAATGCTTTGACCATTGAAATGCATCGTAGAAACGTACTGGTTCAGGTCGTCAAAAACCGGGTACAAATTTTTCCTGCCTTTCACTACCTGCGTCGGTGTCGGTATTTTCTCATCCATGTAGACCTCGAAATTCGTATCCTCGGTAAACAGGGCCTGCTGCCCCTGGTTGTTACGGGTATCCGCGCAAATGGGATAGGCGTCGATCAATTCCCGGATAGCGATCCGGTCTTCCAGTTCCTGTAGTCTTTGTTCCGTGCTCATAATTATTTGTTTTTTTGATTTATTTCTGCCGGCGTCATGCCGTACTTCTGTTTGAAAGAGGTGTAGAAGTGAGAGAGATTCTCAAAGCCCAGGTCCAGGTAGATATCCTTCGGCCTCCGGCTTTTCTTTTTGATGAGGAAATAGGCTTCAGACAACCTTTTTTCTTTCAGCCAGGTACCGGGGGAGGTGTTGAAAATATCCGTGAACTCCCGTTTGAAGCTGGTCAGGCTTCTGCCACTAAGTTTCGCAAAATGTTCAATCGGCGCGTTGTAATGATAATTCTTAAGCATGAACTCCTCAAGGTTCTGCTTATGCGGGTCACTGAAATCAAACAGGAAGGCTTCCAGATCCGGCCGCATCTCCAATATCAAAGCAATGGCTTCGTTCACCTTGATAGACGCCATCGTTTTGCTTATAGCCTTACCCGACTCAGTGTACGGGATAATGGATTGGAAATAGCCTTTCAGTATGTTGTTCGGCTCAAGCAATATATTTTTCGTTCCATGATACCTTTCCTCGCAGGTAATTTCGTTGTGTAAGGCGTATTGCTGTAGGCTGTCATTCGTCATTATGACTGAAATACACTGATATTCTTTATCCGCTGCCGGAACCTTGATACTTTTGGCAAATTGATTTCTCCGGCCAATCAGAAACTGCCCTTCCTCCAGCACCATCTCGCCACGCTGGTGGAAAATTAATGTTTGACCCGAAATTTGATAGGCAAGGAGATGCTCGGGAATAAACTGTTCATACGTGTACGCCTTATCAAACGAACAAGTGTAGAGGAATGATTCGCCGAATATTTGAATGACCGGCTTCACTTGTTAAGTTCTAAAAGCTGAGTGTGATAATCGTCATTTCTGGCGGTTGTATTGCTGTCTACCACCATCAGAAAAGCGGCAGTCAAGATGATCGTAACGGATATCGCCCGCCATCCTGTTGCCGGCGCCAGCATGATCACCAGGGCAGCGATAATGATCATCCCAGGCAGGATTTTGAACACCAACGCCAGGTCCTGCTGTGATTTTGCCGTCCGTTGAATTTCCGCGTTTAAAAAGGCCTTCGGGTCCCGGCGAGATTCACTTTCAAAACGAGCAATGCGCGGTTTGTTCGCGTTATATAAGCCTGCTCCCACCGCAACCAGGAAAAGACCCATGACCAGCAGCGGCCAGGGAAAGATCCTCGCGATGGCCGTCTTGCCCCAATACCAAAAGCCAATCGCGGCCAGCACCTCAATTACACTGAACAACCAGACGATCTTTGCCGAAAAGACCTCCGCCCTGGCCCAATCCGTACTTATTTTGATGATGTCCATTTGGGTGATCCCTTTTTACTTAAGTGATAACAAATTTACCTTTTTACCGATACTTTCATTTGCTGTACGGCCCAATTTTCATTTGCTATGGAGGCCATTTCTCCACCACCTCGTCCTCATCTCCGAATCCAGGTTTATGGTCTCCCCCAATACCGGCATTATGTAGTTAAGACCCTTTTTATCGGCCTCCGCAACCCACCGTTCCGGAGGGTCTGTCCATGGATGTTGCGACAAGGCAAAGGCCCCCCAATGAACCGGCATTGCCTTCCGTACTCCCGCGTCAATAGCGGCTTGCACGCTCTCTTCGGGATACATATGAATGTCGTGCCAGAGATCGCTGTACTGCCCGCATTCCACAAACCCCAAATCAAAGGGGCCAAGACGACCACTGATCTCCTTGAAATGCCTCGTATATCCGCCATCGCCGCTAAACCAAATATTCACCTTCCCGGTATTAAGCACCCAACCACCCCAAAACGATTTGGCTCTGTCGTTCGGTCCCCTGCCGGAAAAATGCCTGCTCGGCGTAAAGGTGATTTTGATGCCGTTAAAAACGCGATCGTCCCACCAGTCGAACTCGGTGATTTTCCCGTCTTCAACCCCCCATTTTCTCAGGTGCCGGCCAACCCCAAGGGCTGTAAAGATATTTTTCGACTTACCCTTCAGTCTCTGCACAGTATCATAATCCAAATGATCATAGTGATCGTGCGAAAGCAATACCAGGTCCAGCTCCGGAAGGGCGTCAATGAGCTCCAGTGTGTTCGCCGAAAATCTCCTCTCGGGAAACGGAGAAATGGGTGCAGCGTTTGATCCGAGCATCGGATCGATAAAAATCGTCGTGTTCGCCATTCGCATCAATATCGCCGAGTGTCCGAACCATACCGCTGAAAAAGCCTGTCCCGACGAAAGAAAATTATCCTTCTCAAACGGAATAAGTGGAAGCGCTGATGACGGCCGTCTCGTTGCCCTATTCAGAAACTGTTTATACAGCATTTGAGGCAGGGTAAAAAAATTCACGTCAATTTTTGTCAGCTCCGTATTTAAAAATATCTCTCCATTCCAGTGTTTAGACCGGGCGTAGATTTCAATATCCGAATCCGAGGGCTGTGCGCCGAATTGTTCCAGCATTTTTTTGTCAATTTTATTAATGACTCTGCTGGAAGCAAGATAATCAGCTTATTTCTATCTTTATTTTCCCTACGGCTCAATTTTCACTTTTTGTAAAGGCCAGCCTTTTTAAACTTCCAATTGACGAAGAAGGCTCCTATTATCGGTCTGAACCCATTCTTCGACCAGTCGACCCTGGTCGTCAAATCGGAATATATTGATCAGACTAAACACGATATGTCGTCCATTTGGTGGCAAGGGGCCCGCCGGTGAATACGTGAATTCTTTGACGAATTTGCCCTCAATCCAGGTCTGACAAGCGATATGCTCTCCCTCGGCGACGATTACCCCTCGCTTAATGGACCGATCGTCGAATGCAGCACGGATGGATTTGAAATAATTGCTCAGGCCGGCAAAGTCTGTGTCAAAATCGCCTGGTCCGTGAAATTTAAAATTGGCCGTATCAAAGTATCCGGCGAGTTCTTCCGGGGAATCGCCTGAAACCTGCAATTCGCCTGCCCTGATCAGGTGGGTTACCAGTTCATCGCGTCGGGAAATTTGCATATTAGATGGGGATTTATATTGAGGTAAATGTCCGTTAGAACTTCGTCCTGCGCAAATTTATGGGTAATAGAGATCAGTTCGGTGGGGATCGGTATATCGGTGGGGATCGGTATATTTACGGCCATGAAGCGACTTTTATGCGGATCGATGCTGACGGGGACGCTCCTCGTAATGCAATTGGTTGTAAAAGCGCAGGGAAGTACGGACAGCCTGCTGCGCGAACTGACCATGGCCATCGAAAAAGCTCCCGCATATGACGAAGCGAAGGAACAGCGGATAGCCGGGCTTCAGACCGCGCTGCAACAGTATCCTACGGCCTCTCCGGGAATACTCTTCCCCTTCTACGAACAGCTATACGACGAATACCAGATCTTTCAATACGACTCTGCGTACGAATACGCCGGTAAATTGCACCAGATCGCTTACCGGCTGGGCGACCCCGTCCGAATTACCCGGGCCCGGCTTCACCTTTGTTTCATCCTCCTCTCTTCCGGCTTATACCGGGAAACCTTCGACTCGCTGCGCGCGATGGATATGCATGGACAACCGGACTCGCTGAAGGCCATTTACTATACGTTGATGGGCAGGTATTACTATGACCTTGCGTATTATGACTATGACGGGAGTCAGCATTCGGCCGCTTATGATCAAACCGGCAGTTTGTACCTGGATTCGGCACTGACCGATTATCCGCCCAATTCCTTCGAATATTCCTATTATCGCGGGCTAGTGGACTTCAAACGGAATAACAAGGCCGAAGCCGCTACGTATTTTGAGAAGCTGCTGGTCAGCGGGCACCTGACTGACCATCAGCTGGCCCTCACCGCCTCCACGCTCAGCGGCGTTTATGCCCAAAACGGGCAGGAAGAAAAATCTATCAACCTTCTGATCACTGCCGCCATTGCGGATATCCGATCATCCACCAAAGAAACCTTTGCAATCTTTACCCTCGCCGACGCCCTGTACAAAAAAAAGGATGTCCGCCATGCCAGCCTTTGTATCGAAGCAGCCATCGGCAACGCGGAGTTTTATGGGGCCCGCCAGCGGAAAGTGCAGGTGAGCAGTATCCTGTCGGTGATCGAAGGGGAACGGATCAACGGCGTTGAAGCTCAACGCCGCCTGCTGATCCAATATGCCGTTGTGGTGACGGTGTTGGGCATCCTCCTCCTGGTATTGATCGTCGTCATCCGCCGCCAGGTCAAGAAACTGAAAAAAGCGCAGCAACTGATCTCCGAAGCGCATGCGGCCCAACGATCCATCAACGAAAAGCTGGAAGAGGCCAACAAGATCAAGGAAGAATACATCGGCTATTTCTTCAGCCTGGACTCGGAATTTTTTGTCAAGCTCGAACGGCTCAAGCGCACCCTTGACCAGAAACTGGCCGACCGGAAATTCGAAGAGATCCGATATATCGTGAACAATATCCATCTTAAGAAAGAAAAAGAAGATTTGCTGCGCAGCTTCGACACCGTATTCCTCCGGATCTTTCCAAATTTCGTAGCCCGGTTCAATGCTTTGTTCAAAGAAGAAGACCAGGTCAAATTGAAAGAAAACGAATTGCTGAATATTGACCTCCGAATCTTCGCCCTGATCCGTATGGGCATCACCGATAACGATAAGATCGCCCAGATCCTGGAATATTCCGTTAATACCATTTATGCCTACAAGACCCGGATCAAAAACAGGTCGATCGTGCCCAACGACGAGTTCGAAGCCCGGATCATGGACATAAAAAGCGTATAAAACCGGCGCAGAACATCTATATTACAAAAACATACATACGTCCTCAACTATTTGCAGATAAAATAGTTAGATATCGCCTCCGGGCATTTGCGCCCGATATTTTCCATATTCGACCTGTATAAATTGCCCTTCTTCAGCGAGCCGGTTTTCTTTGATCCCATAATGACTTGCTATATGAGAATCAAACGAATCTTGATTGCTGCTTCGCTGCTTTGCCTCCTGTATCTGCCGGGATGGACACAGGCCCCTGCCCTCTCCGTTAAAGGTATCGTCCTGACAGACAAAGGTGTCCCGGTTGAAGGGGCGTCTGTTAGCATTTCCGGTTCCGGAAGGGGAGCTATTACCGATGGTAAAGGAATTTTCAACCTCCGGGCGCCGGGCGACGCCACCCTGGTAATCACCTATGTCGGCTATGATACCGCTCATGTCCGGGCGCAGGCATCGGTACAGGTCACCCTGCACCCCGCCAGCACGTCACTCAATGACGTGATTGTCATCGGCTATGGGACGGCCAAACGGAAGGATCTGACGGGTGCGCTGGCCGTCGTCACCGAAAAAGACTTTCAGGGCGGCGAGATCACCACGCCGGAGCAGTTGATTGCCGGCAAGGTGGCCGGTGTCTCTATTACCTCCAACGGCGGCTCGCCGGGATCAGGGAGCGTGATCCGGATCCGCGGTGTCGTCTCCCTTAGCGCCAGCAACGATCCGCTCATTGTGGTCGACGGTCTGCCCTTCAGCGGGGATGGCATTCCCGGGGCGAGCAACGCCCTTAGTCTCGTCAACCCCAACGATATTGTTTCCTTCACCGTATTGAAAGACGCGGCCGCGACCGCCATCTACGGCTCCCGCGCCTCCAACGGGGTCATCCTGATCACCAGCAAAAAAGGGCAGGCCGGTCCTACCCGGTTCAGCTTTAGCAGCCAGGTCTCCGCCGGACACCTGATCAAAGAAGAGAACGTCATGTCGGCGGCGCAGTTCCGGGAATTCGTCGACTCCAATTCGATCGGCACCTACAACGGTCAGCCGTTCAGCGCCTTGTTGGGGAATGCCAATACCGACTGGCAACGACAGATCTTCCAGACGGCGGTAAGCTCGGACAACAACCTGAACGCCACCGGAACGATCGGCAGCCTCCCCTACCGCGCCAGTTTCGGCTATCTCAACCAGGAGGGTATCGTCAAAACCGATAACCTGCAACGCTACAGCGGCAGCCTTTCGCTTTCGCCGCATTTCTTCAAGGACGCCCTGAAGGTCGAGCTGAATTTGCATGGAGCCGTCCTGCAGTCGCAGTTTGCCAATTCGGGGGCGGCCATCGGCTCTGCGCTGTACTTCGATCCCACCCAGCCCGTACATGCCGAGTCGGGTTACGGAAACTTCTTCGAGTGGCAGACCGGCAGCGGCGGCAACCTGACGCTGAATAAGCTTGCGCCGCGTAATCCGGTGGCGTTGCTGGATCTGTACAACAATCATGCGACGGTACAACGCAGCTTCGGGAACCTGACCTTTGACTATAGCCTGCCCTGGGTCTCCGGGCTGCACGCCAACCTCAACCTGGGCTATGACGTTGCCCATGGTAACGGCATTGTGCAGGTACCCGCCTTTGCGGCCCAGAACTTCCTGGACAGCGGTCAGAACAATATCTACAAAGGGAGCATGCAGGATGTCGTCAGCGAGTTCTACCTCAGCTACATCAAGACCTTCCCGGCGATCCGGAGCGACATCAACGCCGTAGCAGGATACGGATATTACAACAACTTCACGAATAACTGGAACTATCCCAGCATCCGGGCCAATGGCGACACCATCCCCGGCAGCCTGCCGCTCTATGCGACCTCACCTGCCGAGAACACCCTGATCTCGTGGTACGGCCGGTTGATCTACACGTTCAACGGCAAATACATCCTGTCCGGCTCGATCCGCTCAGACGGTTCATCCCGGTTCTCCCCGGCTAATCGGTGGGGTACCTTCCCTTCCGTTGCGCTGACCTGGAAGATGCAGCAGGAGAAATTCCTGCAGTCCGTCTCCTGGCTTTCCAACCTGAACCTTCGGCTGAGCTATGGTATCACGGGTAACCAGGATGGTATCGCCGACTACTCCTATATGCCCGTCTACGGGCTGAGCGCCAACGGCTCGCAATACCAGTTTGGCGACGGCAATTATAACATGGCGACCGCTGCTGCCTATGACGCTAACATAAAATGGGAGCAGACGGCCACCTGGAATGGAGGTTTGGATTATGGATTTCTCAATAACCGCATCTATGGCGGCATCGACCTCTATTACAAGAAGACGTCGAATCTCTTGAACACGGTGCCGGTGCCTGCCGGTTCCAATTTCAGCAATACCCTGCTCGTCAATGTCGGTAATATGACCAATCAGGGAGTCGAGTTTGCGATCGGCGCCAGCCCGGTTCGGACCAGGTACTGGAAATGGAACGTCGCCTTCAATATCGCCTACAACGCCAACAAAATTACTAAGCTGACGTCGGTTAACGACACGGCCTACCAGGGCGCCCTGCAGGGTAACAATGTCCAGATCAACTCGGTCGGCTATCCCGCCGATGCTTTCTATGTATACCACCAGGAATACGACAAGGCAAACGGCAAGCCCATCGAAGGAGTATATCAGGACCTAAACGGAGATGGGATCATCAACAGCGAAGACCTCTATCGTTATAAGACTCCTTTCCCGCCCTATATCCTGGGTTTCAGCACAGACGTCAGCTGTCACCGATGGACGGTCAGTACCGTCCTAAGGGCGAATATCGGCAACTACATGTACAACGGACTGTCGGCTGCGGCTACCGAGTCCAACGTCTTCAACCCGCTGGGCTACCTGGCCAACACGCTGAAAGATGTGCTGGCGACCCATTTTGTCTACAGCAATCCCCAGTCGGATATGTATGTCCAGAATGCGTCCTTCTTAAAAATGGACAACCTGGGGCTGTCGTATAACGCGGGGCATGTCTTCCGCAATGACGTCAACCTGCGGGTAAATGCCAATTGCCAGAATGTTTTTACGATCACGCGCTATCCCGGGCAGGACCCCGAGCTGTATGGCGGCGTGGACAATTCTTTCTATCCAAGACCGCGCACGTATACGCTGGGCTTTAATCTTCAATTCTAACGATCAATTTGATAAATATGCAACGTAAACTTCTTTTCCCTCGAGCGCTTAGTGGACTGCTGCTGGTTTTGCTTGCCTCCTGTACCAAGAACCTCAACCGGGAGCCGGCCAATACCAATACCGGCAATATCCAATATTCCACGGTGGCGGGCTATAAGCAGGTGCTCGCCAAGGTGTACGGCAGCTATGCACTGATCAGCAGTCAGGGAACGGGCGCCAGCGACATCAATGTCACTGGTATCTCCGATGTCGGCGAAACAGACTTCGTGAGGCTGCTTTTCAATATGGAGGAACTGACGACGGACAACGCCATCTGCGCCTGGGACGATCCCTATCTTCAACCGCTGCACAACCTCGACCTGGCGAGCAACAATGTCTATATCGCCGCGATGTATGACCGCAGCTTTTTCCAGATCACCGTCGCCAACGACTTTATCCGGAATTCGACCGACGCGATGATCGCTTCACGCGGCTTCAACGCCCAGCAAGCAGATACCATCCGCCAGTTCCGGGCGGAAGCGCGGTTCCTGCGGGCCTACCAGTATTATGTGCTTATGGATCTCTTTGGCAACCCGGCCTTTGTCACGGAAAATGATCCGGTTGGCGCCTATATCCCCAAACAGATCTCCAGCGCAAACCTGTTCAGCTATATCGAGTCGGAGCTCAAGTCTGTCGACAGTTCCATTGTCGCTCCGCATCAGAACGAATATGGCCGTGCAGACCAGGCTGCCGAATGGGCACTCCTGGCCCGGATGTACCTGAATGCGGATGTCTACCTGGGCACCGGTAACGATCACTATACCGACGCGATCACTTATTCGTCCAAGGTCATCAACGCCGGTTATTCGCTGATGCCCACGTTTAAGAACCTTTTTATGAGCGACAATAACCTCAACAACCCCGAGGTGATCCTGCCAATCCCTTATGATGCCACGGCGGCCCAAAACTATGGTGGAACCACCTTCCTCATCTGTTCCGCTCACGGCACCGACCCCACCGACGATTCCACTTTCGGCATCCCGGGAGGCGGCTGGCTGGGCAACCGCAGTACCTCCCCGCTGCCCGCCGTATTCGCCGACCCCGCAGACGGACGGGCCTTGTTCGGCCCCGGCGCGTCGACGATCAGTTCCGTACTGGACTTCACAGAGGGGGTAGAAGTATACAAATTTTCCAATAAGACTTCCACCGGTGTCACTCCTTATTCCCCCAACGGTGTGCTGTGCTCGACGGACTACCCATTATTCCGGCTGGCGGAACAATACCTCATCTATATCGAGGCCGTAGCACGAGGTGGCAGTGGCGGCGATGCGGGCACCGCGCTGAACTATTTCAACCTCTTGCGGCAACGGGCCTACGGAAATACCAACGGAAACGTCGGCAGCTATAGCCTTACCGATATTCTGAACGAACGGGACAAAGAATTGTACTGGGAATGTTTCCGTCGGACGGACCTCATTCGCTATGGGATGTTCACCGGCAGTACGTATATCTGGCCCTGGAAAGGCGGAGCACAAGGAGGTACCGGGGTCGATGCTCATTTGAACTTGTTGCCGCTACCCGCTACAGAATTGAACGCTAATCCCAGCCTGGTACAAAATCCGGGATATTAATCATCTCTTCAAGTCAAAAATATGCGTACTATATTATCGCGAATGGTTTTCCTTACAATGGCAATCGCCTGGCTCCTGGTCGCCGCGTCCTGTAAAAAGACGGGGGAATTCTTGACCGTCAACGAATCCGCTTCTTTTTCCGCATCGATAACGGCCTCAGTGGACAGCGTTACCCTGGCGCCTGCCAATGACAGCAGCACCGTGCTTACCTTCACCTGGCCGGCCGTCAGCTATGGTTCCAGCGTGGCCGTCACTTATACGCTCGAAATGGATGTTCCTTCGGATACCGCCGGCCCGGCGGGCTGGGGCAAAGCACAGCTTTTTGTTGCCGGGAATAATGTGCTGACGTATGCCTTCAACGGTCAGACGCTGAACAACATCATGCAGACCCTGAACATCTTCAGCGATTCTGCGATTGCCTTTCGCGTGATGGCCACTGTCAATCAATATAACGGGGCCGCCTCTACGGTGCCTGGTACTTACACCCCGGCCGTCAGCGTGCGTGTCACGCCGTACACAACTAACCTTTACGTGCCGGGCGCCTATCAGGGCTGGAGTCCCGCCACCGCTCCGGTCCTGAATCCCGTCTCGGGCCGGCCGGGGATGTTCGAAGGCTATGTCGATATCACCGGCAGTGGGATCCAGTATTTCAAATATACCAATGCGCCGGACTGGAATCATATCAACTACGGAGATGGAGGAGGTGGAACCTTTAGCACCAACGGAGCGGCGGCCGGTTTGTCCGTGCCCAACGCCGGGTATTACGAACTGACGGCCAATCTCAATACCAATACCTGGACGGCCACAGCGACGACCTGGAGCATTATCGGTGATGCTACGCCGGGAGGATGGAGCAACGATACACAGATGACGTATGACCCGGTCAACCAGGTTTGGACGGTCACGGCGGCCATGGTCACCAGTGGGTCGTTCAAGTTTCGCGCCAACGACGCCTGGGTCATCGATTTCGGGATCAACAACGCGGGGCAGATCGAATATGCCGACAATCCTTTTTTGGGGTATACGGCCGGGCTGAACAACCTGACCGTTCCTGCCAACGGCACCTACGTGATTACGCTGGACCTGCATATTTCGCAGCACTATACGTATAGTGCCGTCTTACAATAAAGCTCTATGAAGATGAACCTACTGTCACTGTTTTGTGTCCTCCTGCTGGCCTGCAGCAAGCACCACGCCGCTACCCCGACACCGCCCCCGGCGGATTCGACGACTACTCTTCCGGCCCAATATGGAACACCCTTTACCGGAGTTCCCGATCCACGGGATGTCAGCATCTACCAGGTCAATATCCGGGCTTTCAGTGCGTCTCACGATCTCCAGGGTGTTATCGCCCGATTGGATTCGATCGGGGCGCTTGGTGTCAACGTGATCTACCTGATGCCCGTCTATCCCGTCGGCGTATTGAATTCCATCAACTCGCCCTATTGTATCCGGAGTTTCGATTCTGTAGGAACGGAATATGGCACGCTGACCGATCTCCGCAACCTCGTGGACGGTGCGCATAGCAGGAATATGGCCGTGATCCTGGATTGGGTCGTCAATCAGACTTCGTGGGATCACCCCTGGATCACGCAGCATCCCGATTGGTACCTTCAAAATGGCAGCGGGAATATCGAAGCGTTGAGCGGCTATGCGGATGTGGCGGCCCTAAACTTCACCAGCACGGCCATGCGCAGCGCGATGATCACGGCGATGAAGTCCTGGGTATTCCGTGCCAACATCGACGGTTTCCGCTGCGACTATGCCGACAATCCGCCCATCGACTTCTGGCAGCAGGCGATCGATACCCTGCGTCATATCACTTCCCATCAGCTGCTGCTGCTGGCGGAGGGCACGCGCGCGACGAATTACGTGGCTGGGTTCGACTATAATTTCGGGATGCAGTTCTATGGCGGCAGCCTCAAACCGATCTTCACCGGCAGCCCGGCGACCCTGATCGATGTATCCGACTCGGAGGAATATGTAGGTTCATCGGGCACCCAGCAGGTCGCCCGTTATCTGACCAATCATGATGTGGATGGTTCGGATGGCGCGCCGGTGACGTTGTTTGGCGGCATTCCAGGTGCAACAGCGGCCTTTGTCGTCGTCGCCTTGCGGAAAGGGGCACCGTTTATTTACAATGGGACGGAGGTGGCGTTTCCTACGGCGATCACCTTTCCGTTCATGACTGTCACGATCGACTGGACGATCAATCCGTCGGTGACGGCGGTGTACAAGCAGATCATCGGTTTTCGAAACAACAGTGTAGCTATCCGGCGCGGGGCGGTGAAGTCCTATGACAATAGCGATGTGTGTGCGTTCACGAAGACCTCCGGGGACTCTTCGGCGCTGGTATTGGTGAACCTGCGAAATACAACGGTCAGCTATCCGGTCCCTGCCGCGCTGCAAAATACATCGTGGACGGACGGCTTCGCCGGGACCCCGGTGACGATGGGCAGCCAGGTGAGTCTGGCGCCCTATCAATATATCGTGTTGAGGAATTGAGGGCAATACTTTTGAATGGAGAGACCTTTTTTCTCTATTGGCAAACTCCCGGCGCAGTTTCTACTGCTGCCGGTTTTTAATTTCCAACCAGTTGGCTATCCGGTTGGGAGTTCAAACAGATATTGGCACAGAACTGGCATTACTAATTTAATGCGACCCAGTTGTATCACCGTCCAGTTTAGGTATGAATTACGACCCGATTCGATATTTATCGATCTGATCGCGGATGTTGAACCGTTGAAGGACGGCGGCTACCTCGTAAAAAATATCCGAAAACGCATCGAGGCGATCGAAAGTCTTATTCCTGCCTTCATCCTGCAGAAGTGGAATGGTGAATGGGCTCATAAGGACAGTGGCAAAGAGACCAATTTAAGCGACGCAATCGGGAGGGCTATTGACCAGTTAAATGAACCTAGTAAGAAATTGGGGAAAATTCTCTAATATTAATGAAGTTGCGTCTCACTGAATACTGGGCAAAATATCCCCACCGTTGCTAACTCATTGATTTGCATTCCTGTCTTGGTTAACGTTATCGGTAACCCTAACCGGCATAGATTTGGCTGCTAATTAATGGAAACGTAATTTCCCAAGGCTAAAAATATGCCCAACAAACGAATTCTTGTCGTTGACGACGATCCAGATCATCTGTTGATATGTAAGCTCATTCTCGAAAGACGATTATTCGAAGTTTTGGCATTGGCGGGGTGCGACCCGCTTGTTAATTTTATCGAAGAGGTCCGAATGTTCCAGCCGGATCTCATTTTCCTTGATCACCAGATGCCGGGGGTTTGCGGACAAGAAGTCATCAAAGAGCTGAGAGGAGAATCTGACCTGCGAATGATTCCGATTATCTACTTTTCTGCTCAAACCGAATTGGAGGAACTGGCCAAACAGGTCGGAGCGGACGATTTTATCAAAAAGCCGTTCGTGATCGATCATCTAGTTGCCCTCGCCAGAAAATACTCCGATCTTACTGCTGCCTAATTAACTTCGACGCCATTTTGCCCAAACGAGGTCCAGGAGCAGCAGAAGGAAACAAATCCCCGCTATGATGGCGCTTAGGGCGTTCGCATATTCCCACTCGATACGGAGCCATGCCCAATTGCTGTCCGGGAAAAAGGTCCAGTGGAACGTCTCGATATTAATCGGAAGCGTAAAGGCTACGTATAATACGATGATGAGCAATTGCGCGATGAACGCGCCACGTATGGGCCAGATTACCCGGTTGTGTTCGCGTTCAAACGGGAACAGAGCAACAATCGAAAAGAAGGAGGCAAGTCGGATGATCTCGAGCCAGGCCCACGAATGGTTGGCATATTGTACCGCTGCATAATCGTCCTTGGGGAGACTTATGACTGAAGGCAAGGCCGCAAAGTTCATCATCGGCCGGATAAGCGCCAGGCCGGCAAGGACAAAAGCCACGAGCCGGAGAAGATTGATGTAGAACTTCGTCATGGGCAAATTTACAGGTAATATGGCGTCCGGGGGGCCCAGTTTTACGATGGATAATTAGGAGAGACTTTCCTGATAAGCCAGACGACCCCAAGAATAATTAGGGTCAAGCAAGCGACAAATACCCACAATAACGGGTTGGACAGTGTGACGTGCGTCATGGCCGTTGCATAAAAATCCGCAGGCAAGGTCGCTGTCGTCCCCTGGTAGTTGAGGGCAGCCCAGTACCAAGGCAATTTTTCCAGATAGGGCACGGCCGGGTCTTCGAGCCAGCTACGTTTGGCGGATGACAACGCTTCGGAAGGAGAAATTGATTTCCTGAGCTCCTGGTAGAAACGCTCCATCAGCCGGGCGGCCACTTCATCATGTACGTTCCACCAGCCGGTAATCACGCCATTGGTTCCTGCGCTTGTAAATGCCCGGGCCATACTTTGCGCGCCCTCGCCGGCGACCATGCGGCCATCCCCGGTCCGGCAGGCGCTCAGGACGACGAGTGCGGGATGGCGAGCCAAATCCGACAATTGGAATATGTAGAACGGCCGGTCATAAAGCTCGATCCTGGGAACGCTGCTACTATCCTGGGCGCTGAAGGCATGAGTACTGATATGAACCACAGCGGATCGCTGGAGCGCCGTTTCAAATGCGGAAGAACTCACTTGACTGTCGGTCAACCATTCCCCCTTATATATCGATCGGGCGATTCCCGCTTCTTCCTGGGCCACGGATTGCAGGGACGGTAAATTCCGGGAATTATCGGCCAGAAAAAATCCCGTAAATCCACCAGTGTTTCCGGAGGAGCGGTTCGCATCGCCGAGCGTGCGAATAGACCATGCGTAAGAGACTCGGTTCCGGCGGATTACAAGCGGCCAGTCCCCGGGAGACGAATGGTAGTCGTTGCTCGTCGGCAAAGCTTCTATCGGCAATAGATCAAGAGGACCATCAGGTACGATAATATAATGTTTGCCACTTTGGAAAGGATGCCTGCCAAAGAGCTCACTCCAGATCGCGTATGCCTGATCGAAATACAATCGGGGATGATCGATCATATTGCCGGGTCCGGCTTCGAACCATGCATGCAAGAATTGCCGGGTGCTCTCCTCCCAGGAGTGGCCGAGGTCCAATCGCTCCGCGAAAAGGATGCCGCTATGATCCACACCAATCTGATACCCGGCCTCGATACCAATGAAAAAAGATCGCACCTCAGTGTTGTCATCGGGAAGAGTATCGAGCCCGGCGGGTTGATCGATTAAAGCGTCGGAGGGAGGGGCGGAAGATGCCCGGAGGGTGGTCGCCAAATCCAATTCTGTCTGCCTTAGTTGGGTTAGAAGGACGGCGGCGAGGCTGTCGTCGCCCCCGGTTTGCAAGGATTGCTCCTGGTAATAGACCAGCGCTTTCTCGAGCAGGCGGATACGGCTGCGAAGACTGTCGCCGCCCGCGGGTATTATCGAATTTCGTTGATGTTCCCGTTGCTGCAATTCATCCAGTAGCAGCTGGGCCTTGCTGCTTTCCATGAATTCGAGCATCGTGTTCAGGTAATCAGGTGTTTGGGCTGCCGACCAGGCCTCCCACGCCGTCCGGATGGCCGTTTCATGGCGAATCCGGCTATCCCTGACTGCCTCTTCCCGGGAGGAGCCGGTGATCAGTTGTTGCCGGAGTCGTCGCTCCGTGTCGAAAGATAGGCGAAAACAGGATAACGCCAGTTGGCTATTGTCTTCGCTAAAAAGAACCGCCCGGGTATAAAGGAGGTCGGCAAGGGTATTCTCCGCATACAGATCGGCGGCCCGGAGGGTTGAGAAGGTTTTGCCGGGAACGAGCACCGACAGACATTGGTCCAGCCAGGAAATGGCTTGCGCCGGTCGGTGCATCCGGCGATAAAGCTCTCCCAGTCGAAGAAGGAGCTTGGCTGTTTCGCGACGGTGGAGGACGCCTCCCCGAGCGTCTTCGCGGTTTTCTATGGCAAGCGCCTCTTCATAATAATGGCGTGCGGCCGTGGGATCTGCTGAGTCGATATCTCCCGCCTGCTGATAAGCGACGAGGAGCCAGTTGTCGGTCGCAGGGTTGGTCGTTGCAGCTTTGAGGACGGCAATGGCCTTTTGAATGCTGACCCGGGCGGCGGCTTTTTGATCCAACTCGCTGAGCGCGTCGGCCTGTTCAGAAAGAAGCAGACCGCGGTAGGGAGAATGGGCCGGGGCCTCGATCAACCCCTGGCGGCAATAGTCCAGTGCCTGCTGGGGCGATCCCCGATTGCTGGCGGTATTGGCCAGGTTGCTATAGGTTCCCGCAAGCGCTTCTTTGTCTTTGAGGGAGAGGGAGATGGCAAGTGCCTTGTGATGAATAAAGTCAGCTTCTTCGTAGTCGCCCAGCCGCGTGTAATTGTTTCCCAGGGGCTTTAGGATGTTGTTCAGCAGCATTGATTCGTCCGCGATATCCGCGTGACGGCGCGCCCATTGCCAGGCGGCGGTATAGGCATCCGTCGACCGGACGATGTCGCCGGCCTGCAGGAGCGAATAACCTTCATTCACCAGCAGGTCCAGCCAGGCCTGGAATTCCTGGCCATTGCGGGGCGCCCTCCATGCTTCAATAACGGCAATGGATAGTTGTGACGCCCGGGCTCCCGGCTGCTGGGCCACCCATTGGAGTTGATCATAGACCCAATCCTGCAGGTCGTCGCGCAGGTGGTATTGGTCGAGGCGCGATTGCAGGGCAGGCGGGATTGTCGGACCGGGGGGCGTCGCCTTTAGGGAAATGAACAGCAGCAGCGAGCCGGTCAACGCGAGGATCGATCGGAAGATATTCGGGAAAGGGAAACTTGTTTTGCCCATTTGGGTCCTGAAGATACAATAGGCTCGTCATAACTTGAAACCGGCATAGGCAAAAAATCGATTTGGGAGGTTACCTTCCAGCGGGCGCAAAAAGCGTAACCCAAGGACAGGGCCGGTTCTTACGCGGCCTACCTGGATGTCGATAAAGGGTTGGGCATTCCAACTGCCGATCCAGCGGGTGCTGCCGGTTTGAGTGGTCGCAGCGGTCATGATCTGCGCAGGCAGGAGCAGGGCGTTGAAATAAACCGTATTGGTAGTGGTCGTTTGTTCGGAGAGATAGATCTGGGCGGTCGCGCCGATCCCAATGCCGATCCAGTTGTTCAAATTGTACCTGAAATGAAGCGGCGTCAGGTCCAGCGAATTTCGTTTGGTGACGGTCTGGCTCTGTCTTCCGGTGAGCAAATACAGTTGGCCGAGGATAGTCGTATCCAGGTTTACCTTGATCTGCGCCCCGGAATAATGTTCCTGTTCCAGCAGGACAACTGATGCCTCCGCCTGAAAATAGGGCCGATAGGGTGAATAGGGCGCCAGCACATACCCAATTTGCAGCGGACCTGTCGCCGAATAATTGCTACTAGCGGGAAGGTAGTTGTAGCCGGCCATGATACCCGGCGAAATACCTTTGATAAACCTGGCGGTCGTTCGATTGGTGGTCACGGCCTCATTGCCATCGAAGACGATGGCGGCCCGGGTGCTGAAAGGAATCTTCCTTGGTTTCCGTTTGAACCGAATGGTAAATTCGAGGAACCCCGAGGTAGAATCCTTATCGCGTACCAGTCCCTGCTGGAGGCCCGGCAGGTAAATATTGTTAAACACAATATAGAGGCTGTCCCCGCGACGAAAGCTGTCGACGCAACTTTGACCGGGGTGGGCGGAATCGCACCAACGGCATACGGGGCTGAATCCCTTAATCCGGATGCTTTGGGGGTTGAGCTCGGGCGGGATGGCCACACCGATGGCTATTTTGCGGGTAGGTCCGTTGCCGGTGTTCTGGAAATTGACCCGATAGTCCAGCTCTTTCCGATCGGACATGAACCGATAGTTGATCCGGTGCTGCAGCAGCTGCAACCGGTTCGG
>DATMLR010000175.1:0-3183 GCA_035570015.1 Puia sp. | reverse complement strand
ATAAGCCATCATCCCCGCCAGTCCAAGAAACACTGCCGCAGCCACCCGCCAACCCATCACCCGCGACAAACCGCCGCGCCATCGCCCCTCCCCTGCCCGGCTAACCCGCCGGTACATCCGGTCCCAATCTACCGCATACTCAACCTGGCTGGACCTCAACTCCTCCCACACCCGCCGCATCGGACCGGACAACGCTTCCTCCGCATCGACCTGCCCCAGCAGCGATACTAACTCCTCCACCTCCGCAGGCGGCAGGTCCCGCCGTAGATAGCGGTCAAATAACTCCCTAAGACGTTGTGAAGTTGAAGGGTCCATACCAGCCAGACACCTGGAAAAGGCAAAAGGACTAATGGATCAGAAAAAAAATAAGTACCAACACCGACCCATGCTGGCCGAGATAGCTCCGGATGAAGCGCAGCGCCTCCACCATGTGGTTCTTAACCGTATTCCGGGATAGATGCAGTTGCGCCGCAATTTCCTCGTGATTCATCCCCCCGTCACGACTAAGCTGAAAGACCAGCCGCCGTTGCGGACTGAGCTCGGAGAGCGCATCCCTCAGCAATTGGTCATATTCCATAACCAGCGCCCGCTCCTCTACATTATTGTTTTGCGGCCTCGTAAGCTCCGGCCTCGCCAGTTCCTGCAGCTCCCGCAGCAGCCGCGTGTCCTAAGCCGCCTTTCGAAGGTAATTCAAAGTCCGGTTTCGCGCGATCGTGAAGATATACCCGTCCAGGTTCTCTACCTCATCCAGCAGGTCCCGACACAACCAAATTTTGATAAAGATTTCCTGGGTGATCTCCTCCGCAGCATATGGAGAATGGGCAATGGCCAGCACGTATCCATAAATCCGGTTTTTATAGCTGTCAAAAAGACAATTAAACGAACTGGCAGCAAATTGGGCTCGCTCCTCTGATTTCATGGCAGCAATTTTAGTTTTTCAGCAATCGCCGCCGTAAAAGTAAGGATTATTCCATCACCACCATAACCGTCCGTCCAGCTTAACCCTTCCACCCGGCTTACCCTGTCACCACCACCACCTTTCCCCTGGTCCTCCCCGTCGCCACCTGGTTATGCGCATCCGCCATCTGAGCCAGTGGGAACACCTTCATGATCTCCGACCGCATCTCTCCCTCCTCCAGCAATTGCGCGATATGCTGCATATCCTCCCCCGCCGACTGTACAAACATCCCCAGCGCAAATATCCCCCGGGCCTTCGCCTTCTCCTTGGTCGCATCACTCAACCCGGCCGTAGTGATCAGCGTTCCACCTTTTTTGAGCACGCTCAGCGACCGGTCGGCATTTTCGGCGCTCACCGTATCCAACACAAAATCAATATCCTTTGCAACTTCCTCGAACCGCTGCGCCTTATAGTCAATGTGTTCATTGGCGCCCAGCGATAGCACAAAGTCCTTGTTCTCCGGAGACGAAGTCGCGATCACGTACGCCCCGATATGCCGGGCGATTTGAACCGCATAATGCCCCACACCGCCCGCCGCCCCATGAATCAGGATCCGCTGGCCCGGCCGGAGCCGCCCGTAATCCGAGAAGGCCTGCCACGCCGTCAATGGCGCCAGCGTCGCCGCTGCCGCTTCTTCATGGGACACATTCTCTGGTTTGAGCGCCAAATGCTCTGCCGGAGCCGACACCTGCTCCGCATACGCCCGCCCACTTCCCGGGAACCGGATCATCCCGAATACGTCATCCCCTTCCGTAAACAAGGGCGAAGTCGACTCGAGCACCACTCCAGAGATATCCCATCCCAAAACCATCGGCTTGTCATCTTTCAATCGTTCTGCCATCCCCTTGCCTTCCCTGGTCTTGACATCCACCGGATTGATACTGATCGCCTTCACCTGTACCAACACATCCCCATCCTTGATCCCGGGCGCGGGCAGCTCTGCAGGTTGAAACTGCTCGACCCCGCCAAAATCATTCAAAATGATTGCTTTCATCTGCTATATTTTATTTCTCCGGCAAAACTAAGGCTTTCTCTTTGCTCCTAAACGAACATTCGATGCAACATTACGAGCATTTGTCCGTCTTTATGAATAGCATATATTTAAATATGTCGCAATAAATCTCAATATGATTAGCAATTATCTCAAACTGGCGCTCAGGCACCTTCTCCGGAAAAAGACCTTTGCCTTCATAAATATTTTTGGGTTGACCGTCGGCCTCACCGGTTGTATCCTCATTGGGCTTTTTATTGCGGACGAGATGAGCTTCGACAAATTCCACACCCACGCGGACCGGATAGCCCGGGTGACCGCTGAGGAGTCGTTTAGCGGTACGCTCTACAACATTGCGGTAACCGGCACTCGCGTCGGTCCTCGCCTCCAGTCCGTTTTCCCGAAGATCGAAGCCTTTACCCGAACCTTTGTCAGCCGTACCATCGTCGGCAACGGCGTGACCCATTTCGAAGAGAATAATTTCCTGTTCGCCGACTCCGCCTTCTTCAGGATCTTTACTTTCCCGGTGCTACAAGGCGATCCCAACCCCCTGAGCAGCAAGGACAACCTCGTCATCTCCGAATCGGCTGCACTAAAATATTTCGGCCGGCAAGACCCCATCGGCAAGATCCTCCGCATCCGCGACACTAGAGATTACCGGGTCGCCGCCGTAATCGCCGACCCGCCCCATAACTCTCAGCTTCAATTCAACTTCATCGCCCGCTTCGACAACCTCGACAAACCTGACGAATGGCTTTCTGCTAACTGGATCACCTACCTTTTGCTCCGCGACCCACACGATTTCGCTCCGCTGGAACAACAGATCAACGCATACATGCAGTCGCCCGCCATTCATGCCGAGACCCACGTCACCGGCACTGACTACATGAAATACCACCTTGAACCGCTGACCCGCGTCCATCTCTATTCGAAGATTGACGGTTTCACGCCTAACGGCAGCATCACGACTGTCTATGTCCTGACGACTATCGCCCTCCTCATCCTCGCGATCGCCTGCTTCAACTATACCAACCTCGCCATCGCCCAATCGTCCGCCCGCATGGGCGAGATCGGCGTCCGCAAAGTGCTCGGCGCCGCGAAAAACCAGCTGTTCACCCAGTTCACCGGCGAGTCTCTGCTGATCACCTTTCTTGCCATGATCCTGGCCATCGCCATCAGTACCCAGTTGTTGCCCGTCTTTAATACCCTCACCGGAAAACACCTCAACTGGACC
>DATMLR010000174.1:0-6537 GCA_035570015.1 Puia sp. | reverse complement strand
TGCTCAGGCGAATGAATGCAACCTCCGGAAAAAATTCGGGACAGCCGGCGAGTCCTGTTGCCGCTGTCGCCGATTCGCTTTGGCAGGGGCCTGATTCCGCCGCAATTCCCGCGGGAAGGAGCGGGGATTTGATTCGTTACGGGCGGGACCTGATTGCGCGGACGGGATATTATTACGGGCCCGCGGGTGTGATCAGCCGGACGTCGAACGGGATGAACTGCCAGAACTGCCATTTGGGTGCAGGGCGCCTACCGTGGGGGAATAATTTTGGCGGGGTTAAGTCTTCCTATCCCAAATTCAAAGAACGGAGGGGTGCGGTCGAGGACATTGCGCAACGTATAACGGATTGCTTCGAGCGCAGTCTGAATGGGGTGGCTCCGGACAGTTCGTCACGGGAAGCGCTGGCGATGGCTGCGTATATGGAGTGGTTGGGGGCGGGCGTGCCCAAGGGGAAGAAACCCGCCGGGTCCGGGATTGCAGCGATTGCCTATCTCGATCGGGCAGCCGATCCGGCGAAGGGCAAACGACTATACGGGTTAAAGTGTCAGCTCTGTCATGGTCCGGAAGGAGCAGGGGTGATGGATAAGGATCGGGGAGTCTATATCTATCCGCCGTTGTGGGGTGATCACGGCTACAATACTGGAGCGAGCTTTTACCGACTGTCGAGACTGGCAGGGTTCATATTTAATAATATGCCCTCGGGTACGGATTACCGGAAGCCGCAGCTTACGGCTGAAGAGTCCTGGGATCTCGCGGCCTTTATCGATTCGCAGCCAAGGCCGGTCAAGGCGTTCAGGCAGGACTGGCCGGATATTTCGTTGAAGCCGGTGGATCATCCGTTCGGGCCATTCCGGGATACTTTTGGCGCCGGGCAGCATAAGTTCGGTCCTTTTCTTCCGATTGTGCGAGAACAAAAAAAATCATCAAAATGAAAAAAATTCAAATTGTACTGGGGTTCTTGTGCTGCTCGCTTGCGGCGGCGGCGCAGCGGGCCGACTATAAGGTCGTCTTCGATCTTACGAGCCGGGATACGGTAGATCAAAAGAACATGATCCGGTGGCTGAAGGAGATCAGCGAGTCGAATCCCGACGCGAAAATGGAGGTGGTGATGTATGCGAAGGGGCTGGAACTGGCGGTGAAGGATAAGTCGCTTGTAGCGGATGACGTAACGCGGTTGGCGACCAATAAGAATATCACCTTTTCGGTTTGTGCGGTGGCGATGAAAAACAATAATATCACCGCGGACCAGCTTCTGCCGGGTATCCATGTTGTTCCGGACGGAATTTATGAGATCATTACAAAACAAAGGGAGGGGTGGGGTTATATCAAGGCGGCGCGCTAGCGGATCAAAGCTGCCGCTTGCGTAGTAAACCCAGCCCGAAAGCAGCGATCAGCCCCATGAGACCGATGCCGGCTACCAGCAGGCCCCTGCCGGCAGGAGGGTCATCATTCCGCAGCGCGAGCGCTGCGGCGGCGTAGGAATCCGACGCAGGAATGGATTTCCCGTCTTCGCCGCGCGTGACGACGTCCCAATCGTCATAGCCTTTCCCCGTCAGGTAGGTCAGCATCTTTAGTTCGTCCTTTCGTCTTTCCTTCAATTCCTTCAGGTAGTTCTGGCCGGCCGCGCAAGTCAGATCGCCCGTTGCGGGATGAGTGATGATGTAGCGAGCCTGGAAATTTGTTGTATTGGCGGTCTCCTGGAAGAACAGGTCCTGGGGAAACGCTTTCCGGTTATACCGTACATGGAGACGTGTAAAATAGACTTTGGCAGGGTGAGCCGCGTCCTCATTATCGGGATCGTCCGGATCTTTGCCGGAAGGAATTGCCCACCAAACGCCGGCCTGCAGCAGATCCCTTGTAGAAGGCGCCCTGGCGACGCAGGGATCGCACTTGACAGAATTGGATGGGCTCACATCCCAGGCATATTCCAGCATGGTCACGGATTTGCCGGCGCCGAACCATTGAAATTGGAAGAGGTTGGAATAAAAATTCGCGAAATTATTTTCGACGAACAGAGGGATGTTCTTACCGGTGGGCAGGGATACCGTGGGATAGTTGGCGCATTCGATCCTTCCGGTCTTGCTGAAGGCGTAGACGATCATATCCTGGTCGCCGTCGGCGTTGGCCATCCCGAGACGGATCGGCAGCATGAATTTGGGGGACTCGAATGAGATCTGGATGGGACGGAGGAAATCGCCGGGCACCTTCTTCTTTTCCTCTTCATTTACTTTGACCACGAAGAATTTCATGTTGCTCCGGATATAGGGCTCCAGGACTTCATCTGCGCCTGCGGGGATCTTGTAACCGTTCTCCGTCAGCCAGGTTCGCAGCCCGGAGGATTCCTTCGCGCTCAGAATAAGGATATCGTATTCACCGACGATGTATTTGGCTTCGATGCGGACACCGAGACTCCTTGACCTTCCTAATCCGGTAACAACGACTTCGTCGAGGGCGGTGCTTGGAAGCTTGCGCAAATAGTACACGGCTTCTGAACATGGATTCTGATCGTAGTATTCCACCAACCTGGGCTTGCTGTATTCATTAAGTGAATTGAAGATCGACTGGTCGACTACTTTGATATCGTTTTTTTGCAACACCACGGGTACGGGCACGACCATGGCAAAGTACTTAAGATCACCTTTGAAATCGTTGTACATCGTGATGGTATTCCGCTCGCCGTCGCGGACCAGGATCACCTGGGATGTCTTGTTCTTCAGGGTGCCATCGGCCTTGCTGACATAGAACCCGCAGAAGGCCATTGCCTGGCTGCTGATCATGGCCATCCCGACGGCGAGAGCGGCGAACTTCCTCTTCTGGTTAAATGTAGGCTGCCATTGGAAGCTCCGGGCCGGGAAAATGAAGTCAAGAACGGGGACGAGTGGCGCCAGGGCTACCAGCATCCAGATCGGCGTATTATACATCCACCGGAAAGCGGCCAGGTAAAAGGACAGGATGGCAATCGTCACTGCCCAAAGCACTCTTGCAAGGGGATGGTTGGGGGAAGTCTTTGGATCGCTGATCATGAAGAAACTGAAAAGCAGCAGGCTGCCGCTGCTGATGGTGTGCCAAAAATAATCACCCGGCCAGCCAAGTGAACACACCTGGCGCCAGTATAGCAGGCCGCCAAATGTGAGCAGGAAGGGGAGGCTGCAGTCCAACTTCTGTACCCGGGTGACCACAATGGTACCGAGGGTCAGGGCCAGGAAAAATAACACTGTTCCGTTGCCCCACTGCCCGGGTGAGAGCCACGCGTCGCCGGTGATGAGGATGGTCGCAGCAATTCCAAACGCCGAGGGATTAAAAAGATGTTTTTGCCTGATGCGGAAAATATATTTAGACGACACGGCCAGGAAGGCGGCCAGCAGACTGGTCCACCTATGACCCGTCTTAAGCAGGAGACAGAGGCTCAGGGCGGTGATCAGCGCGCTCAATCCCCATGAAATAAAGCCGCTCCTACCCCCGACGGGCGGGAACTTCTTACGCCGGATGGCTTCTGCGGCATAGCTAAAAACCAGACACCCACCGATGGTGGCCACATAATGCAGCCATTCGGGGATCCAATGCAGGAAAAGAATTCCGTAGGTCAAAAAGAACGCCTGGAAGGTCAGCTGGAACCAGCGGGGGTCGGCTGTGATCGGTCGTAGTGGCATAAGACATATTTCTTTCCGGATGCAGGTTTGCCCGAAAATGCATAAAAGGCAGCAGATGGAAAGGGAAATATCGGTATATTAGCGGGGGGTCTAAATAACACATACCCATGGGAAGCGCTTCGTTAATCGTTCTTGTTGTTGCCGGGGTGACTTTTGCGGCAGGGGGAATTGCGGTTGCCCGGATCTTTGTCAAAGGCACAAAAAACGCACAGAAAGGCCAGGCATATGAGTGCGGTATCCCTACCGCGGGTACTCCCTGGAATCAGTTCAATGTCGGCTATTATTTGTATGCCTTGATCTTCCTCATTTTCGATGTAGAGCTTGTCTTTATGTATCCCTGGGCTGTTGCGGTCAGGAAGGTCGGGATGGCCGGTCTTGTGGAGATCGTGGTTTTCCTGTTCATCCTGTTTATGGGATTGCTGTATGCACATAAAAAGGGGGCGCTGAAATGGATGTAAGTAAATCTTTTCCGGGGGAGGTGCATCCGACCGCTGGCGGTGGTGTCCTGGTGACGAAACTGGATGAGGTAATCAACTGGGCGCGGTCGAACTCCCTCTGGCCGTTGGTTTTCGGTACGTCCTGCTGTGCGATCGAGATGATGTCTACGGCTGGGGCGAAATATGACTGGTCACGTTTTGGGTTTGAAGTGGCGAGGGCTACGCCGCGGCAGGCGGATGTCATCATCATTGCGGGGACGATTGTCAACAAGATGGCCCCGGTGCTCAAGCGGTTGTATGACCAGATGGCCGATCCCAAGTATGTGATTGCCATGGGTGCCTGTGCGACGAGCGGGGGGCCCTTCTTCTACAATACCTATTCGGTGGTTAAAGGTGCGGATCATGTCATTCCGGTGGATGTGTATGTCGCGGGGTGTCCGCCGCGGCCGGAGGCGTTGCTGCATGCGCTCATCACGTTGCAGGAACAAATAAGGAGGGGGCCTTCATGAATAAGGAGGAATTGAAAATCAGATTGACGGAGGTGCTTCCTACGGTTGTGTTCGAAGAAGGGGGTGAATGGACGACGATGATCATCGATCCGGCGGCGTGGGAAGGAGTCGCGAAGGAACTGCGATGGGAAGGGCGGCTTGACTTCGACTATCTCTTCTGTGTGACGGCGGCCGATTGGAAGACGCATATTGTGATGGTGTATCACCTGACGTCGACCGTTCACCGGCATACACTGGTGGTGAAGGCGAAATTGGACCGTGATCGTCCGGTCATCCGAACGGTAGCGGATGTCTGGCGCACGGCGGAGTTCCATGAGCGGGAGGCTTTTGATCTGATGGGGGTGGAGTTCACGGGTCATCCCGATCTGCGGCGACTGTTCATGACCGATGAGTGGGTGGGGTGGCCGTTAAGAAAGGACTATGACGATCCTGTCAACATGATTAAACTGTAACCGGGCGGAGCCCGGGCACGATATGATCGAAGAAATAGGCACGACGGAACAGGGGGACCTGGTGATCAATGTAGGGCCGCAACATCCCTCCACGCATGGCGTGCTGCATCTTGTCATCACCCTCAACGGGGAAACGATCAAGAAGGTCGAACCACACCTGGGATATATTCACCGGAGCATCGAGAAGATGTGTGAAAGCCTGTCCTACCGACAGTTCATCTATGTGACCAGTCGGATGGATTACCTGTCTTCGCATATCAACAATCACGGCTGTGCCTTGTGCGTAGAAAAGGGCTTACAGATCGAAGTGCCCGCCCGTGCAAAGGTCATCCGCGTCCTGATGGACGAGTTGACAAGGCTGGCTTCCCATCAACTGTGGTGGGGGGCGATGGCGATGGATGTAGGTGCGCTGACGCCCTTCTTCCATGCCTTCCGGGAAAGGGAGCTCATCAATGACATTATGGAAGAGACCTGTGGGGCGAGGTTGACGATGAACTATATGGTGCCCGGCGGGGTGATGGTGGATATCCATCCTGACTTTCAAAAAAGGGTGAAGGAGTTCCTCCGCTTGTTTCGCACCAAGATCGATGAATACGACGAGCTGGTGACGGGAAACGTTATCTTCAAGAGTCGGATGGAGGGGGTCGGATATCTTTCACCGGGGGATGCGGTTTCGTATGGTTGTTCGGGTCCGACTGCGAGGGGCAGCGGGGTGAGCTGTGATATCCGGAAACTGTATCCTTATGAGGTCTATGGGGAGGTTCAATTTGAAGAGGTGAAGGAGACAGGGGGAGATTGTTATGCGCGCTACCTGGTGAGGATGCGGGAGATGCGGCAGTCGGTTTCCATTATAGAGCAGCTGATCGATCAGATTCCGGAGGGCGACTTCCAGGCGAAGACCAAGGCCGTGTTGAAGTTGCCGAAGGGCGAATTCTATTCAAGGGTGGAAACGGCCCGGGGGGAATTCGGGGTGTATATCATCAGTGAGGGTGGGACGACGCCCTACCGGATCAAGTTCCGGAGCCCGGGGTTCTCGAATCTTTCCGCGCTGGATCATATGGCAAGGGGGCATAAGATCGGGGACCTGGTGGCGATCATGGGGACGCTGGATTTGGTGATCCCGGATATTGACCGGTGAGGATCGCTCGGGCGGGGAGTTTGGTCCGTGCGGTCGGCCCGATGGCGGGGGCGGGAGTGAGGACCTCGGGGCGCGGAAGTGTGTCGGCGGAGTGTTGGGTTTAACTGCGGCGATTTCGCCATAATTAGAATAACGATGCTGAGCATAGAAAATATAACTGAGTCCATTGATGCGTGGCTGAACCGGACGTTCAATCCGACGGTCGTGGTGCTCGTGGAGTCGCTGATCATCGGACTTTGCGCGATCACGCTGTTTGCGCTGCTGGGGCTGATCCTGGTACTGATGGAGCGGAAGGTTTCGGCCTACATGCAAGTCCGGCTGGGGCCCAATCGGGTCGGGCCTGGGGGTAGT
>DATMLR010000173.1:0-7776 GCA_035570015.1 Puia sp. | reverse complement strand
ATATCGAAAACGATCATTTTTTTTGGCTGCCGGTCCATCTCCTTCAGCGCAAACTCGACCTGTTCACGCATCAAAGGACTCCCTTCATCCTGCCTCCGGCCGGTGTCGAAGATATTGACCCGTTTGAAGATAGCGTTGGCGACCTGTTTGGAGATGCGCCCGAGGACATGGAGCGGGTGCCGGTCATTCTCCACTTCGCCGATGCAGACCTCCGTGATGCGGGCACGGACCTGGTGCATGTCAATGAGCAGCCCGATATCGACTCCAAAATCATTATCGAATTCGACCTTTTGGAAGATGTTTTTTTTAGCGGCGATCATCCCACTGAGCGGCTGCCGGAACTGGAGCAGGTGGGGGAAAAAGAATTCGAGCATCGGTTTGACAAGGATCTCGGCGACCCGGCCGGCAGGACGCTCAAAATAGGATTTAACGAAATCCGCCTCATCATTTATCAAAGGCGCCGTAAGAAGACCAACGATATCTTTATCATAGTCCGGGAGATCGGGTTCGAGAAAGACTAGAATTTCGTTGCTGGCCATGAGCATGCCTTCGCGCATCGACTCTCCTTTCCCGGAATGGGTGGGGGTGATCACTTTGACATGCTCTTCAGCGGCTTCCGCGACGGTGTGATCGGTAGAGAGGTCGTCGACCACAATGATCTCATTGACGAGTTCATTCCGTTTAGCCTGGCGAATGACCTGGCGGATGGTCGACTCTTCATTAAAAGCAGGTATTATAACTGTGATCATCTGTTATACTAACAACCCGCCCCTAAAATTGTGCCAATAAGTTTTTATAAGAGTCTGAAAAACAAGAATTAATTTTAGTGAACCACAATTTTAATTGCCGGATGCGCACGCATGCCGATCCCCGCCGACATATATAAAAAACTTGTTCATGCCAAGGTCTTTATCGACGAGCATTTCGATTCGCCGATCGACCTGGATGCGATTGCGGGTGAAGCCTGTATATCACGCTTTCATTTTCACCGCCTGTTCCGGCGTATCTATAAGCGGACGCCGCATCAATATTTGACGTCTAAGCGCATCGATCACGCCCGACGGATCCTTGCGGCGGCGGATTGCTCGGTCGGGGAGGTTTGTATGCGGGTGGGATTCGAGAGCATCGGGTCTTTCAGCATGCTGTTCAAAAAAGAGATCGGGGTGGCGCCGGGAGAGTACCGCGCCGCGTTGAAGCTTTCGCGGGCGATGGCGGAGGAGCAACCGCGTCGGGTGATCCCGCATTGTTTTATTGCGGAGATCATCTCTGAGAAAAGCAATATTCAAGAAGCCGGGGATGCCGGGAAGGGCTAGATTTACCGCCTAAAACACTTCATTATGATCACGAAAGTCTCGCACATGTCGCTGTTCGTACTCGACCAGGACAAGGCTTTTGATTTCTATGTCAATAAGCTTGGATTTAAAATCCACACGGATCAAAAGATGGACAATGGGTTTCGGTGGCTGACGATTACGCCGCCGGAGCAGCCGGATTTGGAGATTGCAGTGTTGGCGCCCCTGACGCCCGGCGCCATGGGGTATGATGACGAGACGAGGAAGGCATTCAAGTTATTGCTGGAGAAAAACGCCATGGGTGCGGGTGTTCTGGAGACCCCGGATTGCCGGGCAACGTATGAGGAGTTGAAGGCAAAGGGGGTGCAGTTCAAAGGGGAGCCGAAGGAGCAATTCTATGGCATCGAAGTGATCATGTCCGACGGGGTTGGAAATTGGTATAGTGTGACCCAGCAGAAAGCGCACTAGACCGCCCGGTCGCGGTTGACGGCCCCTACTCTACCGGCTCGTTTGCTTTCACCCCCCCGACCTTGAACGTAAAATTCTTCTGTGTGAGATAGCTGAAAGAAACGACGATGATCGTGGTCAGGATCTTCGCGACGGTAGCATAGAGATGGAACTGCTCGACGAAGAGCTTGATAAAAACATAGTTCAATCCCAAACAGATCACCACCAGTAGAAAATATCGGAACAGTTGCACCCGGCCCAGCAGAACCGAATTCGGAAAGACGATATTCTTATTGAGCAGGTAACCCGTCGGGAAGCTGACGCTAAAGGACATCAGGAAGGACAGGATATAGGGTGAGATCGTGACGATCCCCAGGTTGACAAATCGTTCGTGAAGGATATAGTGGTAGCTGATAAAATACAGGAAGATATCCAGCAAGGTATTCGTACCTCCGCAGACCGCGTAGCGGAAGGTTTGAATGGGCATCAGCTTGCTGAACGGGGGGTAAAAGAAATCGATTAAATCGATGATCCACTTCTTTATCATAAAGTCGGCTGCCTTAAACGCGAAGATAACGACAAATCGCCTACAATTCGCGATCCTGTTGTATTTTTGCGGCCACATTAGGATTTTCTAACCGATGAACATTATCAACCAGATCAAAGCAGCCACCCTGCAGGCTCTATCGACCAATTACCAATTTTTGCCGGAGAATGGCGACGTCCCCATCAATGAAACAAAGCCTGAGTTCGAAGGAGACTACACTGTCGTGTTGTTCTCGCTCGTCAAACCTCTAAGGCGCTCTCCGGAGGCATTGGGCAATGAGTTGGGGCAAGCGCTGTTGCGGGAGCGACCCGATCTGTTCAGCGGCTTTAATGTTATCAAGGGCTTTCTGAATCTCACGATCTCCGACAGCCGCTGGCTGGCCTTTCTGGCGGAAAACTACGACCGGACTAACTTTGGACGCCGCCCCGCCAGCGAGCGAAAGGTCATGATCGAATATTCATCGCCCAACACGAATAAGCCTTTGCACCTCGGACATCTGCGGAACAATTTCCTTGGATGGAGCGTCGCGGAGATCTGCAAAGCCAACGGGTATGCCGTTGTGAAGACCTGCATCGCCAATGACCGCGGTATTCATATCTGCAAGAGTATGGTGTCCTGGAAATGGTTTGCAAGCGGCGCGACACCGGCCAGCACGGGGATCAAGGGCGACCATTTCGTCGGGGATTATTATGTCCTGTTCAATGATCAGTATAAGAAAGAAGTAGATCAGCTGGTCGCAGGGGGGATGTCCAAAGAAGAAGCGGAGCGGGAAGCGCCGATCATGAAAGAGGCGCAGCAGATGCTGGTCGACTGGGAAGCGGGCAAGCCGGACGTGATAGAGCTTTGGAAGACGATGAACAGCTGGGTATATGCAGGTTTTGACGCGACCTATGCCCGGATCGGCAGTGATTTCGACAAGATCTATTACGAAAGCGACACGTATCTGCTGGGGAAGAAGCTGGTGGAGACGGGGTTGAAAAAGGGCGTGTTCTTCCAAAAAGAGGATGGCAGCGTGTGGATCGACCTGTGTGCCGACGGGTTGGATCAGAAGATCGTACAGCGGCGGGACGGGACGGCGGTCTATATCACGCAGGATATCGGGCTGGCAGTGCAGCGGTATGACGAATTCAGGGCGGATCGGAGCGTCTACGTCGTGGGTGACGAACAAAATTATCATTTCAAAGTCCTGAAGCTGATCTGTCAGAAGCTGGGGTTGCCATCAGCCGACGGCATTGATCACCTGAGCTACGGAATGGTGGAATTGCCCTCGGGTCGGATGAAGACCCGCGAAGGGACGGTCGTCGACGCGGATGAGATCCTGGATGAGATGCATCGCGAAGCAGAGCGAAAGACGATCGAGCAGGGCAAGACGGAAGGGTTCACGGATACCGAATTGCAGACTTTGTATGAGACGATCGGTTTGGGCGGGTTGAAGTTCTTCCTGCTGCGGGTCGACCCGAAGAAGCGGATGTTGTTCAATCCCGAGGAATCGATCGATCTGCACGGATATACGGCGACTTTTGTCCAGTATGCGTATGCACGCATCCGGTCGATCTTTCGAAAGGAAGGTCCGTCACCTTTCGTTGGTCCCATGAGCACCGCATTGCTGCCGCTAGAGAAGGGATTGATTGTCGTACTTGAAAGGTACCCCTCGACCGTGGCTCAGGCAGGTGAAGACATGAATCCATCGGTGATTGCGGCTTACGCTTTCCAGGTGGCGCAGACCTTCAATTCATTTTATAATGTGCATTCGATTTCGTCGGCTGAGGCGATCGAGAAGAAGTCGCTGCGGCTCCGGCTGGCGCAGCTTACAGCGAATGTGTTGCGTTCATCGATGGCGCTGCTCGGCATTCAAATGCCGGAGCGGATGTAGGGGATTTATTTGTCCGCAGCTGCTAATTTTTGTATCTTTATTTGGTTATGACGGCCTTGCAATCCATAGGAAAAATAGGTACGGACGCGGTAAAGGAACTTCGTCTGCAAAAGCTCCGCAGCGGGCTACCGTTCATGATTGATTCCGACGATCTGGAGAGCGACCAATGCTATCTTGAATTCCCGGATGGGACGATAAAGCTAGTCTTCTTATCAACCGGAGCGCGGGAATTTACCACGGTCCGCACACTGTCAGCGAGCGAAGCCCGATCTCTCCGTGTAAAAGAAGGCCTACCCCTCCCATAGTTATGTCAGATCTTTATATAATAACCGGCTCAAATGGGGCAGGGAAATCCAGCGTCGGCCCCAGGTATTTGCCGGAAAAGATAGTTAATCAAGGTCCCGTATTTGACGGGGATAAGCTCTTTGTGGAGAAGCGAAAAGAGCTTTGGAGGACGATCAAGTCACCCAAAGAATGCAACAAGCTGGCTTATGAGTTTGTAGTTGAAACATTCGATTGTCTGAAGGAAAAAGCACTCACCGGACATGAGGATTTTGCTTACGAAGGGCATTTTACGAATGAGGCGACCTGGAATATTCCCCGTCAGTTTCTGGCAGCGGGCTACCGTATCCATCTTATTTACCTGGGATTGAAAGACACGGGCTTGTCCGAGCGTAGGGTTAACTACCGATCACAAGCGGGTGGACATTATGTGGATCCGCAAACGGTGGCAGATAATTTTTATGGCAATCTGGAAAAGTTGAATCGACACTATGGACTCTTCAATTCGGTTAAAATAATCGACAGTTCAAAGGCCAGACATATCGTACTGACTATTTTCGATAAAGGCCATCCGGCACTGGCGATCTCCTCCAAAGACCTTCCACGCTGGTTCCGGAATGATCTGCCGGATATCACGCACAAGATCGAAAAGGAAGAAGTAGGGCGCGATTTACCTTAGCACAATCCCCGCCAGTGGCGGCAGATGCACGATCAGCTCATACCCATCATCCGTCTCATCGATCAGCTTCACCGGAATAAGCGGGTTATTGGTATCACCCGTTCCCCAATACTTTCGATCGTCGCTGTTGAAGATCTCCTGCCAGCGGTCCTTTCCCCGGGCATAGACCCGCCAGTCGCGGCGGATGACCGGCGTTAGGTTCAGGATGACGAGCAGGTCGTCGGCGGGGTTCCGACCCTTACGGCGGTAACTTACTACGCTTTCGCCACGATGCTGGAGGTCGACCCACTCAAAGCCGAAGATATTGAACTGGTTCTCGTATAGCGCAGGCTGACCGGTCAACAGATGATTCAGATCGCGGTAACAGTCCTTGATCCCGCGGTGGCTATCATACTTCAGCAATCCCCAGGGGAGCTCGGTTTTGTAATTCCATTCGGTGGTGGCGCCGAACTCATCCCCCATGAACAGCAGCTTGCCGCCGGGATGGGTCATCATATAGGTATAGAGCAGCCGGAGGTTGGCCGCCTTTTGCCATTCGTCGCCCGGCATTTTGAAGAGCATCGGGGATTTGCCGTGCACCACCTCATCATGGCTCAACGGGAGGACGAAGTTCTCATCGTAGTAATACGCCATCGAGAAGGTGAACTTGTCCTGGCTGCCGCCGCGGAGGAGGGGGTCGAGCTTGAAGAAGTCGAGCGTGTCGTGCATCCAGCCCATCATCCATTTCATGCCAAACCCGAGACCGTCGGCAAACGTAGGGCGGCTCACACCCGGCCAGTCAGTTGCTTCTTCGGCGATGGTTTGAATATCGGGAAAATCCCGGTATAGGGTCTGGTTGAGGTCTTTGATAAAGGCGATCGCTTCGAGATTGCCGTCGCCGCCGTGTTCGTTGGGCTCCCACTCCCCTTCCTTCCGCGAGTAGTTCAGTTTCAGCATGGAGCTGACGGCGTCGACGCGGAGCCCGTCGATATGATATTTATCCAGCCAGTAGCGCGCATTGCTGATCAGGAAAGACTTTACCTCACCCCGCTTATAATTGAAGATATAGCTGTTCCAGTCGGGATGGAAGCCCTTGCGCATGTCGGCGTATTCATAGGTGTTGGCGCCGTCAAATAAATACAAGCCGTGATAGTCGTACGGGAAATGGGAAGGTACCCAGTCGAGGATGACGCCGATACCCGCCTGGTGGAAGGCGTCGACGAGGGCCATGAACCCCTGGGGATCGCCGAATCGGGAAGTCGGCGCGTAATATCCCGTACCCTGGTAGCCCCAACTGCCGTCGAAGGGGTGCTCCATCACGGGCATGAGCTCAACGTGAGTAAATCCCATCTCCTTTACATAAGGCACAAGACGCTCGCGGATCTGATCGTAGCTATTGTAGCGCTCCTCGTTGTTGGGATCCGGCCGCATCCAACTGGCCAGGTGGACTTCATATGCCGTCCAGGGAGAATCAAGCGAGTTGTGTTTCTTCCGTGTTTTCATCCAATCCGTGTCCTGCCAGTCATAGCTTAGCTGCCAGGTGATGGATGCGGTCCGGGGCCGCATCTCCCAAAAATAAGCGTACGGATCGCCCTTATCAAGGGTGCCGCCGCCAAAGCCGTGAATATGGTATTTATAGGCCTCACCGTTGGGGAAATGCGGGATGAATCCTTCCCAGATACCGGAGCGGTCGAGCCGCACATACAAGGGATGGGTATCCGGCGCCCAATTATTGAAATTGCCCATGACGGAGACGGCAGTGGCATTGGGCGCCCATACTGCGAAATAATGTCCGTCCGTGCCGAGTACGTTGGCCCCGTGGGAACCCATCAATTCATAGACGCGGTAGTGCGTGCCCTGCTGGAAATTTCGGATATCCTCATCCGTAAAAAGGGAATAATTCCAAACCGGCTTGGTCGAGTCGACGAAATGGATGTCTTCGTATTTTTTTTCAATTACTTCTTCCACGGATAATTTTTTATGGAATTTGAAATTATTGGTGTCTCCGTGTTACACGAAGCAACATAACCCCGCTCTTTCCGTCTTTAACGTAAATTTAAGGGTTCGGCTTTGCATATCCCTCTTTTTGAGGATAATTTCGGGTGACCCTTTTAATCTCCAATCCATTATGCCCAAACTAATTGCCTGTATTCTACTAGGTATTTTTTTTACTTCCTTCGCGCTCGGCCAAGCCGCGCAAATCAGCGGCAAGATCGCCGATACTTCCGAAAAGAAAAATCTCGCCAACAGTTCCATCCTTCTCTTACGCAAATCCGACTCCATCCTTGTCGCTCATGCCAGGTCCAATGCCGCCGGCGATTTCCGATTAACAAAGCTCCCCGGCGGCCACTACCTGATCCTGGTCACTTATCCGAACTATGCTGATTATGTAGATACCCTGGATCTCGATTCCGCGGCGAATGTCAAAATCCCGACTATTGGGTTGGTGCTGAAGAGTACCTTGCTCCAAGAAGTAGTGGTCAACGGCAGCAAGGGTGGGATGCGGATCAAAGGGGACACGGCCGAATTCACCGCCGATAGCTTTCATGTGCACCAGGGAGCAACGGTTGAAGACTTGCTCAAACGGCTGCCGGGTATCCAGGTAGACCGCAACGGCCAGATCACGGCAGAAGGAGAGACGGTAAAAAAAGTGCTCGTAGATGGCGAAGAGTTCTTT
>DATMLR010000172.1:0-5761 GCA_035570015.1 Puia sp. | reverse complement strand
TAAATTTTGTTTTCTATCTTGGAGGTACCAATTAATATTCTATGAAGAAACTGACCTTCTTCTTTTTTCCCTTTACCATATTATCGTGGCTTCCATTGGACCCGACCGCTATCAATCTGGCGGATATTCGTACGGGAAAGTGGCCAATGAATCTTGAGCGGGATATTGACCGGCGGGATACGTCGTATTCGCTGATCTTCCGGGATCAGCATTATGAGGATGGGGTTGTGATGGATACGCTGGGGTTTGAGAACCTGAGGCAGTTGAAATATCTGGGGCAGGCGTTGGATGTGCTGAAAAAGGGGCACAATGGCGATATTGCCAACTTTTCAAATTATTCGATCAAGCGGGCGGATAAGCGTTATGAGGGCGTTTGGTATATCCTTCGGGACAAGTGGGGGTTGACAGATTTTCAACAGCCGGAGGCGGATATCATGTGCAAAACTATTGACGGATTGAAATAATAAATTGCGCTGTAAAGCGTTTTATCTGGTTGTAACACGGAACCGGACGTAGTCCGGTCTTAAAAGAAAATTTCCGCTATGAAAAAGATCACCATTTTGTCCTTAATCATTTTTCCGCTTATCTCGAAGGCGCAGTTTACCATCACCAATTCTTCGACGACCAGTCTGCTGCAGGTCAGGGACGGGACGTGGCCGATGGAGTTACAGCGGATCATTAAAGACATCGATACCTGTTATATCCTGGAATTCCGGGATCAGCAGTACAGCAATGTTGTGAACATGTCGGCCCTGCGGTTTGGGAATATGCAGCAGTTAAGATATTTTATGCAGGGGCTTGCGGCGTTGAAGAAGGGGAATACGGGTGATATTGCCAAGTACAAGGATTATACGATCAAGCGGATCGATGTGAAGGGTACGGGTATATGGTATACTTTAAGCTGCGGAGAAGGCGAGCTGACCAATTTCCAGCAGAGTGATGCGGATAGGATGATTACTGCTATAAAGACTTTATAGAATATTAGCGATCCCTGAGCGGCCCGTCTCCATGAGGCGGGCTTTTTTTTTGTATATTCCGGGTATGAAAAAGTTATTATACCTATTGTTTTTCTTTTTGATCGGGGTCCGGGGAAGCGGGCAAGAGGTTGGGAGTGGGCAAGAGGTTGATGCGGTGGTGAAAAGGCTGATGGATACGGCGCATGTTACGGGGCTTTGTTTGGGGATCATCCGGGATGGGAAGATCGGGTATGTGCAGGCCTACGGATATAAGAGCAAACCGCTGGGACAGCTAAACGATACGGCTACCTGTTTTTATGCGGCGTCGTTTGCGAAGGCGGTGTTCGCCTACCTGGTGATGAAATTGACGGACGAGGGTGTGATCGATCTGGATAAACCGTTGTATGAGTATCTGCCCAAGCCGTTGCCGGAATATGACAATTACAAGGACCTGGCGGGAGACGAAAGATGGAAGCTACTTACGGCAAGGATATGTCTCGATCATACGACTGGGTTTCCAAATTTCCGATGGTTCAACCCGAGGGGGAATAAGAAGCTGGAATTCTTTTTCACGCCGGGGACGCGGTATGCATATTCGGGTGAGGGGATGTTGCTTTTGCAACTGGTGGTGGAGACGGTAACGGGAAGGCCGTTGGATTCCCTGGCGATGGAGAAGGTATTTATCCCGTTGGGAATGTGGCGGACGAGTTATGTTTGGGAGCCTTCCTTTGAGAATGATTATGCAGTGGGGCATTTGGAGAATGAAACGGCGATCCCGAAGAAGAAGCGGACGAAGGCGAATGCGGCGGGGTCGATGGAGACGACGATCGCGGATTATACGCGGTTCCTTGCGGCGGTGATGCGGGGAGAGGGGTTGTCGGCGAAGGCCTGGAAGGAGATGACAACGACGCAGATCCTGATCCATTCGGCGCATCAGTTCCCATCGTTGGATAAGGCAAGGACGAAGCGCAATAGCAAGATCGGGTTGGGATACGGGCTTGGCTGGGGGCTTTGTACGGGGCGGAAGGGGAGGATGTTCTTTAAAGAGGGGCATGATGATGGGTGGGAACATTTTGGGCTATGTATGCCGGAGGCGCATGAGGCGGTGGTCGTTATGACGAACAGCAGCAATGGGGAGCGGATCTTTAAAGAGATCTTCGAAAAATTGGCGGGGGTGGAGATCCCGTGGGAATGGGAGCGGTACACACCTTATTGATGCAGGGCTTTGTAAATATGCCAGGCGGCGTACAGGTCTTCGGCGGCGATCCCCAAAGATTTGAACAGCGTTATGTCGGCGGCGCTCGTGCGGCCGGGTCGAGTGCCGGTGAGGACTTCGCCTAATTCTCCTTTGACATGTGCTTCGGTGACGATTCCTTCCTGCTTCGGGATAAGGAAGTCGCCGGCTTCTTTGAAAAGCGACTCATACCGGTCGGTGAAGAGGCTGGAGCGTTGCATGGCATTGCTGTCGACTTCGCGGTTGTTGGGCGTGCAGGAGCCGATGACGTTGAGGTGGGTGCCGGGCTTAAGCCAACGGCCTTCCACGACGGGCTGTGGCGCGGAAGTGACCGTGCAGATGATGTCTGCGGCTTCGACGGCGGCCTGCGGGGTGGCGGCGAGGTGGATCGGATAGCGGGCTGCGAGGCGGTCGCGGAGGGCTTTGGCGTGATCGGGGTTGCGTCCCCAGCAGTAAATGGTATCGATGGGGCGGACCAGGGAGATGGATTCGATATGGCGTTCTGCCTGTTCGCCGGTGCCGATGATGGCAAGTGACGACGCGTCTTCGCGGGCGAGGAGTTGAGTGGCCAGGGCGCTGGCAGCGGCGGTGCGGATGGCGGTGATTGCGGCGGCGTCGAGCAGCAGCAGCGGTGTGCCGTGGGTGGCCTCGAAGAGGATGACGACGCCTTGATGAGAGGGAAGGCCGGCGGGGCCGTTGGCGTGGAAGATGGTGATGAGTTTGATGCCGATAATATTGGGGTCTTGTGCGTAGCCGGGCATCATGCCGAGCAGGCCGCTTCGATCGGGGAGCCACATGAGCGAGCGCAGGGGCTGGAGGATGCGGCCTTCGGCGAGGTCTCGGAACATGGTCTCCATTACCGTGATGCAGTCCTGCATGGGGAGGAGTGCCTTTATCTTTTCATTATTTATATATTGATGGTCCATTATCTTTGATATATGAGACCAATTTATTGTTATTTTTTCATTCTTTCCTTTACCGTTGTATCCTGTGTCAGTACGGGAACCTATAAAGCGTTGCAGGTTGAAAAGTCGAAGGGCGACTCGCTGTATACCTGGGCGATGGGTACCTTAAAGGCCAGTCAGGGTGATAATGGCCGGCTGTTACGGGACAAAGCGGCGTTGAAGGATTCGATCGGCGACCTGAATCTGCAATTGAGCACCGTCAAACAAAACAATACCGTACTGCACAAGCAACTGGATGATCTTTCGGCGATCAGCACGTCGCAGGCGGAGAGCATCCGGAAATCAATTGACAATATCGGTGCAAAGGATTTTTATCTTCAGCAGCTGAGGACGGCGTTGTCGCGGCGGGATTCTATGAATCTTGCGGTGCTGCTGGAGATCAAGGCGGCGATGGGGAGTTTCGGCGATTCGCTGGTGGGGATCAAGGTGGCTCATGGGGTAGTGAGTTTGACGGTGGCGGATCAGATGATGTTTGGGGGCGATAGTACGAATGTTACGGTCACGGACAAAGGGAAAACGGTGTTGGTCCGGCTGGCGCGGGTATTGAGGGATCAGCCGGAGATTGGTTGTCGGGTTGAGATATATCCGGACAGTTCGGGGCTGGTGCCGGATTCGGGAACGGCGGTCAATCCGGGGATGGCGGTCAATCCGGGGATGGACAGCTGGGAGACGGATGTGCGGCGTGCGGCTTCGGTGGTGAGGACTTTGCAGAATCAATATCATGTGACGGCGGCACGGTTGGTGGCGGCGGGTCAGGGGGAATATGGCAAGGGAACCCGTATTGTGCTGGTACCGCCGGCTGGTGAGTTGTCAAATGTGCTGGAAAAAAAGTAAGCATGAAAAAATTCTGGACCATTCTCATCTGGGGGGTGCTTGTCTTTGGGATCGGAACTTATCTGGACAAGGTCCGGGAGATATTGATGATGGGGGGAGATCCGATGGTGACGTATATTCTGCGGTTTGGGGTTGGGTTGGTGCTGGTGGTTTTGGTGGTGTTGGTTGGGAGGTGGTTGAAGCGGTGGCTGGGTCGCGATGGATTGGGGCCGGGGGATTGGTTTATGATTGGTGCGGTGGCGTGGGCGATACAGGGGGGATATGGATGGTGGATGGAACCGAGGGGCACATTGGATATTCAAATACATGACACCATGTATGTTATATGGCGTCCTGATGTATTTGGCGCGGTGGTAGCGCTGTTTGTGGTGGTCGGGCTCATTTATTATTTCGGGCGAGGATTGAACCGGGCATTGGGGTTTATCCATTTCTTCGTGACGTTTGCGGCTTTGTTTGTGGTGTTGTGGATCAGGTCTTTTAATCCAGCGTACTTGGTTAGAGGATATTTGGCGTGGCAGGAGTTCCAACGATATGAAATGGTGAGCGAGGCGTATTGGGCAATGGCGCTGGTGTTGGTGGCGGCGCAGCTGTTGTTTGTGGTGAATCTTTTTCTGATGTTGTTTGGCCGGGGGAGACGGCGGGCGGCGAATGGGAGGTTCAGGTAGGAAAGTTGTACAAACTTGTACGAAAATGTACAGGGTATGGATTGGAAGAGGCGGTGGTTCTGCGGAACTTCGGAAGCGGGCGGCAGGAGACGCCTAGTCAGCCAGGCGCGCTAATAGTAATGCCGCGCGTTTGATCAGCCAGGGATATTCCCTAAGATTTATTGTTTCACCTGCTTTGTGAGCCCCAGTTCCGGAGGCCCCTAGTCCATCGAGGCAATCGATGTATTGGGCGATATCGGAGATATCGCCGGCGCCGCGTGCGCCGGGGTCACCGGCTACTGCGGAGCCGAGTCCGAGGTCGATCGTGACTTGCGAGACGATGCTGAGGAGGCGGAGGTTGCCGGCGGTGGGGGGCATGGCCGGCAGGCCGTCGGAGAAGCGGATGGTGGAATGGGTACCGGGCAGGCTCGCGGCGACAATGGCCCGCATCTTCTGACGGGCTGAATCCCTTTGACCATCGGAGAGGAAGCGGAGGTCGCCGGTGACGTGAGCGGCGGGGGAGATGATATTTGTTTTGCCGAGGGCGGTGCCGCGGGCGTCCTGCGGGTCGATCTGGATGTCGGAGCCGGCTACGATCAGACCCGGGTTAAAGGTCAGGTATTGTTCGTTGCCGAGTTGCTCGCGGAAAGTATTGAGGATGCGGGCTGCTTCATAGATCGCGCCGTCGCCCGAGGAGTCGGTGAGGATGCCGGCGGAATGGCCGGTCTTTGCGGTAATATCGAGGGTCCAGCCGCTGGAGCCGCGGCGGGCGGCGGCGATGGTGTTGAGGCCTTTGGCGGTCTCGAAGGCGAGGGCGATATCGCAGGTTCGCGCTCGTTCGATAAAATCACGGCGCGCTACGACGTGGGGTGACCCGGAGCGCTCTTCATCGCCTGTGAAATAGGCGATGATGTTCATATCTTTCAACTGATTGGTGGCGGCGAGGGCTTTGAGCGCGGAGATGATGACGACGTCACCGCCTTTCATGTCGTTGACGCCCTGGCCGGTGGCGGTAGAGTCGTTGAGCATGGTGTAAGGACCTGCGGGCATGTCGGGTTCGAAGACCGTATCGAGGTGACCGATGAGGAAGAGGTGTTTCCCTTTTGAGCTGCCGTGATGGGTGGCGAC
>DATMLR010000171.1:0-7881 GCA_035570015.1 Puia sp. | reverse complement strand
ATTTCCCTTGCATATCTATCGGCTCAACTACCTGTCCGCCGCCGGGACTGCCATTGCCATCGCCGCCATCCTGTCCCTGTTCCTCTCGCGGCTGCGCCCCGCTGAAGGCTGGCAGGTTCTCTGCTCGACGGTACACCAGTTGCGATTCCCCATTCTCAACATCGCCGCCGTCCTGGCCTTCGCCTATCTCGTAAACGACTCCGGAATGTCTCTTACCATTGCCCAGACTCTCGCCGGCAGCGGCATCCTCTTCCCGCTTTTCGCGCCGCTGCTTGGCTGGCTGGGAGTTTTCATAACGGGCTCGGATACCTCCTCCAACGCCCTTTTCGGCAAACTGCAGGCGGCAACAGCCGTATCAATAGGTGTGGACCCCGTCGTGACCGTCTCCGCCAATGTCAGCGGAGGGGTGGTCGGCAAAATGATATCGCCGCAATCTATTGCCGTTGCCGCCGCCGCAGGCGGCCTCGTTGGCCGCGAATCCGAGCTATTCCGCTTCACGGTCAAACACAGCTTCATCCTGTTGGGAATGATCAGTTTGCTTGTGCTGGCGCAGGCTTACTGGATGAGATGGATCATTCCCGTATATTCGCCCCTACATCACTAATCAAATGCACGTTCTGATCGCGCCGAATGCATTCAAGAACAGCCTCACCGCCGATGAGGCGGCGGCTGCGATCAAACGCGGGCTTTCACATAGCCGGCTTTCCGCGACGTCCGAATGCTTTCCCGTCGGTGACGGTGGGGATGGAACTGGTGATCTCCTCATCCAATATTTGAAGGCCCGGCGTATCGCCGCTGAGGCCCGCGATCCGCTTGGTCGCGTTATTGGTAGTTATTTCGGGCTGATCGAACAATCGAACACAGCTGTTATCGAAATGGCGAGCTCCTCCGGTCTCCGTCTTCTCGCCCCCGCCGACCGCAATCCATTCCATACCTACTCCGCCGGCACCGGCGACCTCATCCGCGCCGCCCTCGACCACGGGGCGCGACGCATCATCATCGGAATGGGGGGGTCGGCAACCGTTGACGGCGGCACCGGCATTCTTCAGGCGCTTGGTGCCCGGTTCATTAACGGTAATGGACGGCTGCTTGAACACCTGCCTGAACAGCTCCCCGATCTTGCCTCGGTCGACCTCTCCGGCCTGGACCTCCGCCTCGAAGGGACGGAACTGATCATTCTCTGCGATGTCAGCAATCCGCTAACGGGGCCGCAGGGGGCCGCAGCCATTTTTGGGCCACAGAAAGGGGCCGATCCGGCCGCTGTCCGCCAGCTCGAGGCGGCGCTTGGGCGACTTTCGCAAGTCATCGCCGCCCGGACGGGCAGCGATTTATCCATGCTCCCCCGCACCGGCGCGGCCGGCGGCGCAGCCGCCGGCCTTCATGGCTTCCTGAACGCCACCCTCGTCAGCGGGATCGACTATTTCCTGGACATCACCGGATTCGACGCTGCCCTTGACCGCAGTACGCACGTCATTACCGGCGAAGGCAGCATTGACGCACAGACGCTCCAGGGCAAAGCCCCATTCGGGGTTGCCGTCCGCGCAAAAGCCAAAGGCCTTCCCGTGATTGCGATGACAGGGCGCCGGCCCTTGGACACGAGTGCGCTGAAGCCGTATTTCGATGAGATCATTCCGATCAACCCGCGACATACTCCGATGGTGGAAGCGCTTGCGGGTACTGCCGTCAACCTTGAGCGTGCGGCAATGGAGTGGGGGAATCGTCCCGCATTCACGAGCTGAGTGGCCGGCTTTAATGCCCGGGCGCCGAGGGCGTAGGCCGCATCTTCTTCGCTTGCAGCAGCTTCGCCACCAACCCCGTCCACCCTGTCTGATGCCCCGCGCCAAGCCCCGTCCCATTGTCGCCATGGAAATATTCAAAGAAAAGGATATAGTCCTTGAAATGCGGATCGTGCTGCAATTTCGCCGAAGAGCCATAGACCGGCCGCAACCCTTTATCATCCCGCAGGAAGATTCGCGCCAGCCGCTTCGAAAGTTCCACGCTGATCTCATCCAGCGTATACAACTTCCCCGAATTCGTCGGATACTCGATCTTGAAGTCATCCCCATAATAGCGATAGAACCGTTGCAGCGATTCGATCAACAGATAATTGGGCGCCATCCAGATCGGCCCCCGCCAGTTGGAATTCCCGCCGAAGATCGACACATCCGATTCCGCCGGGGTATATTTGATGGTCATCAGATGACCATCCACCTGTAGCTCATAGGGATGCGCCTCATGATACTTGCTCACCGACCGGATCCCATAATCGCTGAGGAATTCCGTCTCATCCAGCATCCGGTATAAAAGCCGCTTTACCCGATGCCCCCGTAACAGGGACAACAAATGCTTCTCCTCCGACCCCTTCTCATGCCACCGCGACACGAGCGCCGCCAGGTCCGGCCGGTTCGCCAGCAGCCAACTCAGCCGCTTGCCAAACTCTGGAAGCAGCTGCAGGATCTTGTCGTCGATCACCTCCACTGCAAAGAGCGGGATCAATCCCACCATCGTTCTGACCTTTAGCCGAATGCTCCTGTCGCCCGGCAGCCGGATCGTATCGTAAAAGAATTCGTCCTCGTTGTCCCACAACCCGTCGTTATCATTAACGGCGCCCATGCTGGCCATCGCCGCGGCGATATGCAGGAAGTGTTCGAAGAACTTGTTTGCCATATCCTGGTAGACCGGATTGGTCATCGACAGTTCCAGCGCTATCCGCATCAGGTTCAGACAATACATTGCCATCCAGCTCGTGCCGTCAGCCTGCTCCAGGCGGCTGTCATTTGGCAGGTCTGTATTGTTGCGGTCGAACACCCCGATATTGTCCATCCCCAGAAAGCCGCCTTCGAAGATATTGTTCCCTTCCGCATCCTTCCGGTTCACCCACCACGTGAAATTCAGCAGCAGCTTATGGAACACGGTTTCGAGGAACGGGATATCCCCCTTCCCGCCGTTGTTCGTCTTGTCGATCTCATATACACAGTAGGCCGCCCAGGCATGGACGGGCGGATTTGCATCGCTGAAGGACCATTCATAGGCCGGCAGTTCGCCATTCGGATGCATAAACCAATCGTGCGTCAGCAGCAGCAGCTGGTGCTTGGCGAAATCGGCATCGATCATAGCAAAAACAAGGCAGTGGAACCCGAGGTCCCAGGAAGCATACCAGGGATACTCCCATTTGTCCGGCATCGAAATGATATTGCTGTTCTTCAGGTGTGTCCAGTCGTGATTCCTCCCCTTCAACCGCTCCGGCGGCGGCGGCGGTTGAGCCGGATCACCCTTCAGCCACTGCTCGACGTTATAATAATACAGCTGCTTGCTCCATAGCATCCCTGCGAATGCCTGTCGCTGAACCCGGCGCTCATCCTCATTTGTTATCTCTTGCTGCAGCTCCGCATAGAACTCATCCGTCTCCCGGATACGGGCTGCGAAAATCTCTTCGAAATCATAGAACGGCCCCTTAGCGCACTCCGGACACATCCGGACCCGCACCGTGACCGAGCCTCCGGCGGGGACAACCCGCTCGTAATTCAACACCGCCTTGGTCCCCTGTTCGTAATTGATCGTATCCTGCCGCCCGTGGATCAGGAACTCCTGTACCCCATCTTTACAGAAACCCTTATTTTCGGAATTGTATAACCGCTGATAGTTCGTCTCGTTGTCACAGAAGAGGTGCACATCCGGCTCCTCACCATACAGCGTCAATTCCTCCATCGCCCGGTGAGTGACCGTAATATTTTCCTGGTTGGAGGAAGTAAGTTTAGGTTTGTAATCATCATACCCCCAGTCCCAGGTATTCCTGAACCAGATCGTCGGCAAAATGTGGAGCGGCGCATCCTGCTTACCCCTGTTGTGCGCGGTAATCCGCACCAGGATATCATTGATATCCCCCTTGGCATATTCGATAAACACGTCGAAATAAGCATCCTGATCGAACACCCCCGTGTCGAGCAGCTCGTATTCGGGTTCGTGCCTGGTCCGTCGTTTGTTTTCCTCAATGAGCTGTTCATAAGGGAATGCCGCCTGTGGATACTTGTATAACATTTTCATATAGGAGTGGGTAGGGGAGGAGTCTAGATAATAATACAGCTCCTTCACGTCTTCGCCATGATTCCCTTCATAGCTGGTCAACCCAAATAACCGGTCCTTGAGGATCGGGTCTTTCTTGTTCCAGAAACCTACTGACAGACAGATCCGCTGGCGCTTATCCGAAAACCCGCCGATCCCTTCCTCCCCCCAGCGCCAGGCCTTGCTCGCGGCCATATCATGCGTCGTATACGTCCAGGCCTGCCCATCGGCGCTATAGTCTTCCCTGACTGTACCCCACGACCGGTCAGAAAGATATGGTCCCCAGTCTTTCCAATCTCTATTTTGAAGTCGTTCTTTTTCGCTGCTCATATTTTTATCCATTTGTACTAAATCCCGGATACAACGTCATCCCGCCATCGACGAAGAGGGTCTGTCCCGTTACATAATCGGAATCGTCACTGGCCAGCCAAACTGCCGCCGCGCCGATATCTTCGACTACACCTACGCGGTTATAGGGGATAAGCTCCAGTAACTTTTGTTCCGCCGCGGGAGTGGCCCATGCCGCATGATTGATCGGCGTCTTGATCGCGCCCGGTCCGATACTGTTGACCCTGATCCCCGAAGGGGCGAATTCCTGTGCGATACTCTTCATCAGCATCATAATGCCCCCTTTACTGGCCGCATAGTTGGCATGACCGGCCCAGGGAATCACTTCATGGACGCTGCTCATACAGATGATCTTTCCCGCCGCCCGGGAGCGTTCCGGCACAACACCCCGCCGCAGGAATTCCTTAACGGCCTCCCGCGCGCAGAGAAATTGCCCAGTCAGGTTGACGCCCAGGACATAGTTCCATTGCTCCAGTGTCATCTCCTGAAAAGGTGAATCCCGCTGTAAGCCTGCATTGTTGATAAGGATATCCACCGTCCCGAATTGGGCGACGACGCCCGAGAACATTCGCGTGACTTCGTCTTCCTTACTGACGTCACATTGCCAGGTGATGCCGGCGCCACCCGCAGTTTTTATCTCGGCTAAGACAGCCTCCGCCGCCGCTTTCGTCGCATCGACAGGATGATTTACGACAACCGTAGCGCCGGCCGCCGCCAGGGACTTTGCCACACCCGCACCGATGCCGGAGCTGGCGCCGGTGATGATGGCGATTTGACCTTTTAATTTTTGGTCCATGACGAACTATTCGTTCGTCAAGTTAGGTATTTAATCGATATAGTTATTCCACCCGTATTTGTCCAGTTTCCGACCATAACGGATTGCGTCAAGCTCCTGCTTGAGGAACGAGGCTACCCGCCCTGAATTTGATAACGAATAATTAATCCCATCGATCCCGATCGTCTCGATCGGCGCCACTACCGCCGCCGTACCCGCGCCAAAAACTTCTTCCACGCTTCTCCGTTCGAGACCTTCCCGAAGCTCGTCGACCGTTATTCGCCTTTCTTCGACTGTTAACCCGGCATCCAGGGCAATGGTCAGGAGGCTGTCACGGGTAATCCCGTCCAGCAAGGTGTCGCCGAGAGGCGGGGTCAGCAATGAGCCATTTATGACACAGAAGAGATTCATCATGCCCATTTCTTCCAGGTAACGATGCTCCAGGCCGTCCGTCCAGATGACCTGATCATATCCATCGGCCTTTGCCTGCTGCGTGGGATAGAAGGCGCCGCCATAGTTACCCCCGCACTTTGCAAATCCGGTGCCGCCGCGAACCGCCCGAACGTATTCCCGTTCAACCTTGACTTTAAGGGGCCGGCCGAAATAGGCGCCTGCGGGAAGGCAGAGGATCGCAAATCGGTAACTGTCGGAGACCCTGACCGTCAGTTTTGTTCCCGTCGCAAACATCATCGGCCGGATATACAACGATGTCCCCGGCTCACCCGGCACCCAGGCCTTGTCAATTTCTACGAGTTGCCGCAATCCTTCGGTCCACAGCTCCGCTGAAGGCGTCGGCATACACATCCGTTCTGTCGTACGTACCAGTCGCTCAAAATGCCGGTCGGGACGAAAGATTTGGACGCGACCATCTTCGGTTCGAAACGCTTTCAGGCCTTCGAAAATAGTCTGACCATAGTGAAGCGCGAGTGTCGTTGGGGACAGCAGGAATGGGCTGACCGGCCCGATCTCCGGCGTCTGCCAGCGGCCGTTGGAATAGTCACAGACCAGCATATGATCGGATGTATACGTCCCGAGCTCGATGTTGTTCCAGTCGACTTCGGCCAGCCGGCTTTGATGTCCCCGTTTAACCGGGATATGGAATTCGGATGTCGTCGCTTGCATGGCAATTTCTTTTGTACTATAAATTTCCGAAAGAATTTTGATATAGAACAGATGCAGATTTGTTATTTTTGAGTAGATCAGATTTTTTGCAATTATGAAGAAGAGCCTCAACCGAAATTCGTCAGAGCCGCTCTATCTCCAGATCGCCGGCGGACTGGAGAAAATGATCGGTGATGAGATCTTCAAGATAGGGGACAAACTGCCCTCTGTCCGGATGTTCAGCAATGAATATGGAGTGAGTATGGGCACCGCTTTCCAGGCCTACTACCACCTGGAGTCCAAAGGTCTCATCGAAGCGCGCCCCAAATCCGGCTACTATGTCCGGTTCAATATGCGGCGCATACCCGGTCTGCCGCGGATCGCCGACCCGGAACCGGTGGAGAGCGAAGTCAGCGTGCAGGAGATGATTGCCACCGTCTACCGGAATATCAGCTCCGATGATCTCGTGAATTTCTCCATATCGGCCCCGCCGCTCAGCCTGTTGCCTGCTGCCAAGCTGAAGAAGTCTATGCTCCACGCGATGCGCAATTCGCGTCATCAGGGCGTTCTGTATGAGGATATCCAGGGGAACCCGGAATTGCGCCGCCAGCTTGCCCGCCATTCGTTTAGCTGGGGCGGCAAATTCACCGCGGCCGATGTCATCGTGACCGCCGGCTGCATGGAGGCCCTCGTCATGTGTCTCAAGGCCGTCACCCGTCCCGGCGATACCGTAGCTGTAGAGAACCCTACTTTTTTCGGAATTTTCCAGGTGATCGAAAGCCTGGGTCTCAAAGCGCTGGAGATCCCTACTGACCCGGTCGTTGGTATCGATCCGGCTCAGCTCGAAGCCGCCATCGCCAGGTTTCCTATAAAAGCCTGTGTATTCGTTCCCACTTTTAGCAACCCGTTGGGCAGCTGCATGCCGGACACAAAAAAGGCCGAGCTCGTAAAGCTCATCACGCGGCATGAGATCCCACTGATCGAAGACGATATCTACGGGGAAATGTATTTTGGCGCACACCGTCCCAGGACCTGCAAGTCGTTCGACAAAGAGGGCTGGGTATTGTATTGCAACTCCATGTCCAAGTCCCTCGCTCCAGGATACCGCATCGGCTGGACCATCCCCGGCCGGTTTACCAAGCAGGTGCTGCTTACAAAGCTGATGCATACCGTGACTGGTACCACTCTGACCCAGGAAGCCGTCGCCCATTTCCTCGGGATCGGCAGATATGACTATCATCTGAAGAAGCTGCGGAAATCCCTGCATACCCAAAGCCTGCGCTACCTGCAGGGGATCATGACGTGGTTCCCCTCCGACACGAAGGTCTCCCGTCCCCAGGGCGGATTTGTACTCTGGATCGAACTCCCCCGGCAGCTGAATGCTTATCGCCTTTATCAACAGGCGTTCCGACGCCAGGTTGCTGTTGCGCCGGGCCAGCTTTTTTCGGCACGGGGTCAGTTCGGGAATTGCATCCGCCTCAGTTATGCCCGCCCGTGGGATGAAGAAGTAGAAGAAGCGATCAAGACCCTGGGTTCGCTCATTAAAGAGGGCGCGCGGCGAAGCCATTAAGCCGCCACTTGACAGGTCCCCCGAT
>DATMLR010000170.1:0-8461 GCA_035570015.1 Puia sp. | reverse complement strand
ATCAACCGGGTGTGGACGGCTTTACAGTAAGGAGAGGTCCCCTGCCGGATGACCTGGCTATCGTTGGTCAACTCATACACGGAGACCGTACTCTTTACTCCCGGGCCTTTGGCAAACAGCCGGACCGTGTCGCCCGGGCGGCGGGGAGGTGAAGGCATCCGGTTGCCGTAAACCAGGTATACTTTGCCCTCGATCCCGGACGTTTGAGTCGGCGCTCCGCAAGGAAAGACAGTCAATGCCGCGACGATAATTAAAGCTGAAAAGTCCATAAAAACTGTAATTTTAGAAAAAGTATATAAAACACGCTTATGAACCGAAGCAAGGTCCCGTCCTTACTCCTCCTACCCGTAACCATAGCCTTTTTCGTACTCGCCGGACCGGTCGCCCGTGCTCAGGTTCCTCCAACAAATCCGGTGCCTCCCACAAATATCACCAGTTTGAAAGCCGCCATGCAGGACGTGGAGAGAAAGGGTCTGGCAGAACAGCAGCTACTGACCCGAACCGCGCTCCAGAAAGGCTGGCCGCTCATCATCCCCAGTAAAAAAGGTCATAACCTATATCTCCACGGCATCGACGCCTTCGGCAAGCCCGTCTACGTCACCACCGTCGACAATATCATCTCCGCCGCCACCATCGGGACCAGCCAATTGTATCCGGGCGCCAGGCTCGGGCTTTCCCTCAACGGCTCCGCCAACAATATCAAAGGTAAGATTGCAATTTGGGATGAGGGGCTCGTCCGGCCCACCCATGTCGAGCTGACGGGCCGCGTGATCCAGGTGGACAACTCCCCCACCCTGAGCGATCATTCCACCCATGTGTCGGGTACGATGATCGCTGCCGGCGTCAACCCGGTGGCAAAGGGAATGTCCTACGGCGAGCAGTTGCTCCAATGTTATGATTTTAATCACGATGTCGCCGAAATGGGTGCGGCCGCGCTGCAAGGTCTGTTGCTCTCCAACCATTCCTATGCCACGGTTGCGGGCTGGAACCCCGATGCAACCAACCCCAACCAGTGGGACTGGTGGGGCAATCCTGGAGATACGGTGGATATCAGTTTCGGGCTTTATGAACAGGAGACGCAGCAGTGGGACTCCATCGCTTATGCAAATCCTTACTATCTGATCTGCAAGGCCGCCGGCAACAACCGCGGCGACACCGGGCCGCCCGCGGGGACGACCTATTTCCGGTATAACGCACAAGGCAACTTATACAATGCCGGGGCGCGCCCGGCCTTCGGAACCGCCGCCAGTATCAGCAGCAATGCCGGGTACATGACAATCCCTACTTATGGCAATGCCAAAAATATCGCAACGGTCGGCGCGGTCCTGCCCATTCCCGGCGGTTATTCCAAACCATCCGATGTCATCCTCGCCAGCTTTTCCAGCCTCGGGCCCACCGGCGATGGCCGGATCAAACCCGACTTCGTAGCCGACGGCGTTAACGTGCTATCGAGTATCTCCACTGCCGACGACGCCTACGACATTTACAGCGGCACCTCCATGGCGACACCGGCGACTACCGGCTCTTCCATGCTCCTCCAGCAATATTACTCCCAATTACACAACGTCTTTATGCACTCCGCCACGCTAAAGGGGCTGTTGATCCACACGGCCGATGAGGCCGGAAATTTCCCGGGACCCGATTATGTGTATGGCTGGGGGCTGGTCGACATTGCGAAAGCCGCGGCGGTAATCACGTCCGACAACACCGATCAGGTACAGCAGATCCATGAGAGCAGCCTGATCCAGGGAACGAAAGACAGCGAGACCTGGACGATCACCGCCAGCGGCAAAATGCCCGTTAGTGCCACCATTTGCTGGACCGATCCGGCAGCCGTGCCCGCGTCGATTCCAAACAACGAACGCAATTTCAAGGACGTTACCCCGAAGCTGATCAATGACCTCGACCTGCGGATAAAGGACAATACGACGGGTACCGTCTATATGCCATGGACCCTCAACCCGCTCAATCCCGGCGCCGCAGCTATCAAGAGCGATAATTACCTCGACAACGAAGAGAAGGTAGAACTGAGCGACAGTCTGATCCCCGGCAGAAGCTATACGATCACGATCACCCACAAGGGCACCCTTAAAGGTGGCACCCAGAATTACTCGCTGATGATCAGCGGTGCGGGCGGGACGGCATTTTGTGCGTCGGGTTCGACCAGCGGCGGCGCGGACATTACGCAGGTCACCCTGGGCAATCTATCGAATTCCCCGGGCACGAATGCAAGCTGTCCGGGCTATTGGGACTATACGGCTCTTTCGCCCGCCAAACTGCCTTTAGGCCAGACGATGAATATTTCGGTCACGACCGGCAGTTGTAATGCCACCAATAACAATCGTGCCGTAGCGGTATATATAGACTTTAACAATGATGGCGTTTTCGAGAGCAACGAACAGGTCTATCTGAGCAGTTCCACTCCGGCGCAAACGGACAACGGCAGCTTCATAGTACCCAGCACGGCTGCGATCGGCGGCACGGCCCTGATGCGAGTCATTACCGAGGAGACGGCCAGTCCCGGTGTCATTTCCCCTTGCGGCAGCTATACAAATGGCGAGACCCAGGACTACCGCGTCACGTTCACCAATCCATCGACCGACGTGGGGATCTCCGATCTGGAATATCCGAGCCTGACCACCTGCCCCAACGATTCGACCCTTATCGCGGTCCGCATTCATAACTATGGGACAGTCACCCAGTGGACGGTACCGATAACGACAGTCGTTACCCAAAATGGAAATGTCATTGCAACGTATAACACCACCTGCCGGGATAGCATTCCGGCGGACAGCGACGTGGTTTTCTCGTATAGTGCAAGCCTGCAGCTCACCCCCGGGGCCAGCTATACGTTCAGTAGCTATACCTCGCTAAGCGGAGACCTGAATCCGTCAAACGATAGCAATGTGACCACAGTGACCGCCAACCCTGCAGGAGCGAGCGTGACGGGATCGGCCACCGTCTGCGGCAGCAATGCAGCCAGCGTCCAGCTGAAGGCAAACTCCACCGGAGATGATGTCGTTCTGTGGTATGATAGCCAGACCGCTACGACGCCGATCGCGGCCGGGAGCAATACCAGCACCACGGACATCAAGCAGACCTATTATGTGGCATTGAACGATCTCACGTCCAAGGCGGGTCCCGCAAACGCGCTGACCCTGCCGCCGGCGTCAGTCAGCCCGGGCTTCTATTATCCGTTCGACGGCCAGTTTGTCGAATTCACTACCAGTGTACCCCTGACGATCCAAAGCGCAAGACTTTATACCGCCTATTCGGGCACGGTGGTCTTCACACTGGCCTCGCTGGCGAGTTTCAATACGCAAGGGTATTCTTACTATCCGATCGACAGCGTTATGATAAATGTGTATGCATCCAATTCGAATCCACAGCAAGGACGGGTCACCGTGAATGCCGGTCAAATGACCGATACCGGCGGCATCTATTACCTCAACCTGCCGATCCCGAATCCGGGCAGCTATATCCTGATCGCGGAATGTTACAATGGAGCCAATCTGTTCCTCAACGCAAATATTGCCTCCAACCCTTACCCGCTCTCTATCCCCGGTGTCTTCTCGATCACCGGCAACTCGAATAAGTACAATCCAAATAATGCGTCGGATACGACCTTCGATCAGGGATACTATTTCCCGATGTTCGATATCGGGGTCACCCTTGACGAATGCCCCGGCCCGCGCACGGCCGTCAACGCGACCACGGAAGCGGCGCCGCAGGTCACGGGGGTGGGTAATGTCTTTACCAGCACTGCCGACAGCGGTAACCAATGGTACCTCAACGATACGGCGATCATCAATGCGACGGGGGTGACGGATACCGCGCATCTGCCGGGAACCTACTATACGGTGGTCACTGACCCGGTCACGGGCTGCCACCTGATGTCCAACAAACTCTCTTATCAAAGTACCGGCAATCCGGTCACGGTCTCGCCCAATCCAAACAACGGTTCATTCCAGCTGCAGTTCCTCTTCAACTCGGCTGACAATACGGCGGTGGAGATCTATGATATGATCGGGCGGCGGGTTTATGAACTGCAATTTGGGAATTACTCGGGTTACTTCTCGGGACAGATCGATGTGGTGAATCTGGCCTCGGGTATCTATGTGCTGAAGGTCATCCATGGCGGAAGCAGCTATGAGAACAAGATATTGATCAAACATTAAAGAGAATCTTTTCGATCGGCGCGGCGAAGCCGCGCCGATCTTTTATTATGCTACAACCATGGCGAACAGGTACGGTCATCCGTATCGAACAGGAGGCGGTAATGACCCGCCGGTACTGGATCCAAATCCCGGAACTGGAATCCTTTGACTTTGAGCCCGGCCAATTTATAACGCTCGACCTCCCCATTCATGAAAAGCCGGCCAAACGCTTGCGCAGCTACTCCATCGCCTCCTGGCCGGATGGAACCAATGTCATCGAGCTGGTGATCGTATGGCTGGAGGGTGGCGCGGGGACAACCTGGTTGTTCAATCACGTCACGGTGGGCAGTCAGCTGACACTCCGCGGTCCGCAGGGCGTCTTCACGTTGCCAGAGCCGATCGGAAAGGACTTGTTCCTGATCTGTACCGGTACAGGGATTGCACCGTTCCGGAGTATGGCCCACCATATCCTGGACTACAACGTGCCGCACCAGGATATCTATCTGATCTTTGGGTGTCGGAAACTGGAAGACGCGCTTTACCGGCAGGAACTGACGGAACTTGCCGAACAGATCCCCCGTTTTCACTATATCCCCACCTTCTCACGGGAGACGGTGTCTCCCGGAGGCCCTCTTATCCGCACGGGATATGTTCATCCCATTTATGAAGAACTGTGCAGCCGAAAACAGCCGGCTTATTTCTTCCTCTGCGGCTGGAAAAATATGATCGACGAAGCCAAGCAACGCATCACCACTCTCGGCTACGAGCGAAAATCGATCCACCAGGAATTATACGGGTAAAAAACGGCTTATTTGGAAGCTTTCTCTTTGGAGCTTTCCTTTCCATTTATCTTCAGCGGTATGACGGGAATGGTCTCCTGCTGATCCTTGAGCCTGCTTTCAAGCAATACGTACGCTCGTTGCGCCTCCAGGGTTTCTTCGTTACACGTCATCAATTCTTTCTCCAACTGCTGAATCCTGGCTTTGCTTTTGTTTAAACTGATCTTAAAAATGAGGTATCCAAACACTCCTCCTGCAATCACAGCCCCCAAAAGGATAACCGGATTAATGACAACATCAAAGGTGATTGACATTTAGTTTAACAATTTAAGGTTGTTAATACAATTAATGGTACTTGATACACAAAGACGGGCGCCCAACGAAAAGGGAGTAGCAACAATTGCTTTCAGGGGATAGTGGACCGGTCGATTCAAAAGCCTGATCCGCATTCAAATATAACAATAAAATGATACAAAACCCTGAACGGACAATAAGTATGGGTTTTTATTTTTTGTAAATTTTTTTAGTCTCCGATCTGCCGCAAGATCAGTCCCGGGATCTCGCGTATCGGGATCCTATCTTGGGCCATGCTATCCCGATAGCGAATCGTAACTGTCTGATCCTCTTTTGTTTGATGGTCTATTGTCACACAGAATGGGGTACCGATTGCGTCCATGCGCCGGTAACGTTTCCCGATGGCATCTTTTTCTTCATAGAAGCAGCGAAATTTAGGTTTGCACATGTCCATGATCTCCCGGGCGATCTCCGGCAACCCATCTTTCTTCGTCAACGGCAAAACGGCGAGCTTGACAGGGGCAAGCCGCGGCGGAAACCTCAGTACTACCCGACTGTCGGCCTTCTCCGGAGTGCCGAGATCTTCTTCCGCATAAGCTTCGCTCAACACCATGAGGATGGTCCGGTCCAGACCAATTGATGTCTCGATTACATAAGGGATATAATTCTGATTGATCTCCGGATCGAAATACTGCATTTTCTTTTTACTGTATTCCTGGTGCCGGCTGAGGTCATGATTGGTACGCGAATGGATCCCCTCTACTTCCTTGAAACCAAAGGGGAACTCATATTCGATATCGCAGGCCGCCTTCGCATAGAAGGCCAGCTTTGCATGGTCGTGGAACCGATATTTCTCTTTCGGGATACCCAATCCCAGGTGCCACCGCATCCTGGCTTCCTTCCAGTAGGAATACCATTCGTCCTCAGTGCCGGGTCGGATAAAAAATTGCATCTCCATTTGCTCAAACTCGCGCATCCGGAAGATGAATTGACGGGCAACGATCTCATTCCGGAAAGCCTTACCGATCTGGGCGATCCCAAAAGGAATTTTCATCCGGCCGGTCTTCTGCACATTCAGGAAATTCACAAAAATACCCTGTGCCGTCTCCGGCCGCAGATAAATCTCGCTGGCCTCTTCGGATACGCTGCCCAGCTGAGTAGAGAACATAAGATTAAATTGCCGGATCTCGGTCCAATGCGCAGTACCACTGACCCCGCACTTGATCTTCTGATCTTCAATCATTTTTTTCAGCGCAGGAAAGTCTTCGGCGGCCAGCAGCCGGTCCATTTCCGCAAGCAAGGCTTCAGCCTCGGCTTTCTTGCCTTCCTTCTCGAGTTCGTCGGCACGGGCCTCAAGAAGGTGATCCACCCGGTAACGCTTTTTGGAATCTTTGTTATCGATCATCGGATCACTAAATCCATCCACGTGCCCGCTGGCCTTCCACGTGGTGGGGTGCATAAAGATGGCAGCATCGATCCCGACGATATTCTCCCGCAATTGCGTCATGCTCTTCCACCAATGGTCCTTGATATTCTTTTTCAGTTCGCTGCCATACTGGCCATAGTCATAGACCGCGCTAAGCCCGTCATAGATCTCGCTGGAAGGAAAAATAAATCCGTACTCTTTACAATGCGAAATGATTGCCTGAAACCTGATGGTGTCGTTTGCCATGGTTGGCAAAGATAATGCGCACTGCCGATATTGCGACAATGTGCCCAATCGAATTCGCGGCGCGTTAGCTCAATTTCGCGTTCTCGCGATGCCGCATGCCATCCCTGATGTCCTTCTTTTCAAAATTCCGCGTGACCGCTGCGGTCAGATCGACTCCGGTCTGATTGGCGATGCAGATCAGCACCCACAGCACATCCGCGAGCTCATCTGCGAGATCCCGGTCTTTATCGGATTGTTTGAAAGACTGGTCGCCGTAAAGACGGCTCATCAACCTTGCCACTTCGCCAACTTCTTCGGTGAGGATGGCCATATTCGTGAGCTCGCTGAAATAGCGGACGCCGGTCGTGCGGATCCAGTGGTCGACGAGGTCCTGGGCTTCACGGATGGAAAGTGCTTGTGGCGGCGTGTCGTTTGTCGTTGTCATCAGCGGATGATGTTATTTATTGTAAAAATAGGGTATATTTAAAGTACAATCCGCACCCCGAGTATAGGCTTGGTAATGAGCTGCAGGCCTTTACAGAATTCCTACAGAATATACTCATAGTTTTACGGCGATGAAAATTCTGATCGTCGAAGATGAGCAGGACCTGGCTCAGAGTATGGCTACCTATCTGAAAGGAGAAAACTACCTTTGCGAGTTAGCCTGTGACTGCCGGTCTGCGCTCGAAAAGATCGACCTGTTCGACTACGACTGTATCCTGCTGGATATCTCGCTGTCGGATGGCAATGGCCTCAGTGTACTAAAGGAATTGAAGGCCAATAACAAAACGGATGGGGTCATCATCATTTCCGCCAGGAATTCCATTGACGACAAAATCGACGGTCTCAATATGGGCGCCGATGATTATCTGAGCAAACCGTTTCACCTGCCTGAGCTGAATGCGCGCATCGCCGCGGTGATCCGGAGGAGACGGTTTGAGGGCAACAGGACATTGGTGCTTAATGAGCTTGTGATCGATCTGATCGGAAAGACTGTTACTGTCGGAAGTGAGCCGATCGACCTCACGCGAAAAGAATACGATCTTTTACTCTATCTCGCCTCTAACAAAAACAGGGTTATTTCAAAGAACGCCATCGCTGAGCACCTCTCCGGCGAACAGGCCATGAGCTATGACAATCTCGACTTCATCTATTCACATATGAAGAACCTGAAGCGGAAATTGCATCAGGCGGGATGCAGCGATTATATCCGTTCGCTTTATGGGATGGGGTACAAATTTGAGATAAAATAATCAAACCCTATTTTTACTGTCGATCCAGATCGTGACCGGTCCGTCGTTGAGCAGCTCCACCTTCATGTCCGCACCAAATTCGCCCGTTAAAACAGGCTTACCCAGTTCCTTCCCGAGATGATCGATCATTTGCAGGTACAACGGGATCGCATGTTCCGGTTTGCTCGCGCGAATGTAAGAGGGCCGGTTTCCTTTTTTCGTGGCAGCATGCAGGGTGAATTGGCTGATGAGCAGAATATCCCCGCCGGATTCCTTTACCGAGCAGTTCATCACCCCATCCTCATCGTTAAAGATGCGAAGATTGACGATTTTTCCGCTGAGCCATGT
>DATMLR010000169.1:0-5438 GCA_035570015.1 Puia sp. | reverse complement strand
CAACCCTTCTCCAACAACGCATACGAATACATACATCTCCTTTTTAAAAGATCATCAAATCAAAAATAAATCCGGACCGAAATGAATGGGTTAATAAGCCGATGCCAACGGAGCGGGAGAGCTGGAGTTAGTGAATGGCTTCCGCTGTGGTGAGACAAATTTACAACTTTTGCGCTTTGGACGGATCAATTTGGCTGCCATCCGTCCTTTTAACCATAAATTAACCATTATATATTGAAAATCAATATATTATAAATTAATACAAATTGAGAAGCCTCAGCTTTTACTTCTCCAGCCGGATCTCTCCGGCATCCGAAGATTGCCCGTCACTGACCATCACGCCGTCTTTAGCGGCATTCCGGTATGGTGGTTTGGCCTCTATAATAAGCTTGTACGTTCCGGGCTTGAGACCGGCGATCTCGTAAGATCCGTTGATTATAGGCGCTTTCAAAGTATCCGTATACGATTCCGCCCACGCCCGTACTCCGCCTTCTGCCGGGCTGACTGTGCCGTGGATCGAGCCATCCCTCAACGATATAAAGGCGAACAATCCTGCCATGGCGGCTGAGAGTGCCGCTAGCCGAAAAGTAGTGATTTTCATAACCTGATGTTTATAGGGATTCGCAAAAATATCGTGCCAGCCCCCGGTCACCCGACATGTTTTCCTTGTTCGAGGCGGAGGAATTTATCGATGCAACTTGGCAGTTCATGCTGGTAATGGCTGACATAGATCAATGTTTTATCAAATGCTTCACAGAGTACTGTGATCAGTTCGCGGAAATAGGCTGTCTGTTCTTCATCCAACCCCTGGCAGGGTTCATCGAGGATCAGCATCGGCGGATTCTTGATCAGCGCCCTCGCCAGCAAGACCATCCGCTGCTGCCCGGCGGACAGCTGCGGCAGCCGTCTCATCCGAAGGTCCTGTAGCGATAGCAGCTCTGTCCAAAGCAACACCCGTGCTTCCTGATCGGGCGTCAGCTGTCGGAACAGCCCGATGGTATCGAACAACCCTGACGCCACCACCTCAAAGCAGCTCGCACCCGAGTCGAAAAACAAATGCAATTCGGGGGAGACGAAGCCGATCTTTTGTTTGATCTCCCAAATGGTCTCGCCCGTTCCGCGACGCCGGCCAAACAGCCAGATAGGATTGGCGTAGGCCTGCGGGTTGTCGGCTGTGATCAGGCTGAGCAAGGTGGATTTGCCCGCCCCGTTCGGACCGCTCACACTCCATCGTTCCCCTTGGCGGACCTCCCAGTTGATTTGGTCGAGGATCGTGGTCTCTCCATAGTGAATGGATACATCGCGCATGCAAATGACGACGGGGTGATCGGTAACGACGGGGTGATCGGCTCCTTCGCCGGCCGGGTCAACTCCTTCGCCGGCCGGATCGGCGTCGTGCAATTGAGCCAGGATCGAAGGATCGAGCCGGATATCGTGCCGGTGCTCCATTGGTCGAAACGCAGCCTTCGGCCCGGCAAAACTCCATCGCCCGTTCTCCAGTCGGCCGATGTGGGTGATACATGCCGGGATCTCGTGCTCTCCGGTGATCAGGATTATTGGCATCCCGCCGGCCGCCAGCCGGTTGATGATTCCATTCAGCACGCCTCTGCCCTCGACATCAAGACCCAGGAACGGATTGTCAAGGATCAGCAGGTCCGGTTTTTCCCGTAAGGCGACGGCCAGCTGTACCCGCTTGTTCTCGCCATTGGAGAGCTGAATAAGCGGCTTCGTCAGCAGGGCCCGGACCTGCAGCTGGCCGAGCCATTCGCCGTCCGGTTCTCCGGACCCTCCCGCGGCTGCCAGTTCCTCGGCAACGGTGATCGTTGCCTCCGCATCCGCCGAATTGAAGCGCTGTTGATAATACAGGTCGGTCGTCCCCGGCCGGCCGCGGAATCGATGCTGCTGCTCGACCATGGTGATCTTCAGCCCATCCGTTCCGATTTCTCCTAAAGCAAAATGCAAGCCTTGAAGCGTATGCGCCAGTAATGTTTTACCGCCGCCCGAAGGACCCACCACGGCCCATTGTTCGCCCCGACGGATGTTCCAGTCCAGTCCGTCCAGTAATTTTACCCCGCCAAGTTGTACCGTGACCTGCTTCAGGGTCAGAAAGTTCTCAGCCATGCTGCGAATGTAAGGCCGAGCCGCGAATTTTGCCCCCTCGCCTCGCTTGACGGGTTCTTTTTGCTGTTGGCGGGGTATTGTCCGACGAAAAATTCAATTTGTCTAGACAAATTAAAAAAACAAAAAAACACGCACTCCGCCCTTCGCTGCCCGGCCCGCCCGGCATGAGCCGGATATCCACAGATGTAGAAATCCAATAATCCGGCTCTGATTTCGTTTGCCTATCTTGCAACCTTTAACGGCGTGAAACCCCGCCGGTTCAATCGTTACCCTTTTTATGGCAGAAAAAGCTAATTTGTTCGAATACAACGATGACAGTGTCAAGACCCTCGACTGGCGCGAGCATATCCGCCTTCGCCCCGGTATGTACATCGGCAAGCTGGGGGATGGCAGCAGCCCGGACGACGGCATCTACGTCATGCTCAAGGAAGTGATCGACAATTGCATCGACGAGTATACGATGGGCTACGGTAAGCAGGTGGAAATCAACATCGAACAAAAGACCAAGACCGTCACGGTCCGCGATTTCGGCCGCGGCATCCCGCTGGGAAAGGTTGTGGACGTGGTCAGCAAGATCAATACCGGCGCCAAATACGACAGCAAGGCCTTTCAGAAATCGGTTGGTCTGAATGGGGTGGGGACCAAGGCCGTCAACGCCCTCAGCAGCTACTTCAAAGTCAGTGCCTTCCGGGACGGCCGGGAGAAGAGCGCCGAATTCGCCAAAGGGATCCTCACTAAAGAATACAAAGAAACCAAAAGCGATCAGCCTAACGGCACACTTGTCACCTTTATCCCGGATGACACGGTCTTCAAGAACTTTCATTTCATCCATGAATACATGGATAACCAGCTTTGGAATTACTGCTATCTCAACGCCGGGCTGATCATCCAGTTCAATGAAAAGAAGTACGTGTCGAAGAATGGCCTGCTGGATCTGCTGCAGCGCCGCACCAATGAAGACGAGCTCCGATATCCCATCATCCATCTGAAAGGCGACGATATCGAAGTAGCCATCGCCCACAACAACGATTACGGTGAGGAGATCTTCAGCTTTGTCAATGGTCAGTTTACGACCCAGGGCGGCACGCACCAGCAGGCGTTCCGTGAGGCCTTTGTCAAAGTGATCCGCGATTTCTATAAGAAGGATTATGAAGCCGCCGATATCCGCCAAAGCATCGTCGCGGCTATCTCCGTCCGGGTGGTGGAGCCCGTGTTCGAATCGCAGACAAAGACCAAACTGGGCAGTCTCAACATTTCGGACGGCGGACCGACGATGAAGAACTTCGTCAGCGACTTCCTGGCCAAAGAGCTGGACAACTTTCTGCATAAGAACCCGGCAACCGCCGATTCGCTGAAGAAGCGGATCGAGCAGAGCGAACACGAGCGGAAAGAGCTGGCCGGCGTCCGGAAACTCGCCAACGAACGCGCCAAGAAAGCCAACCTCCACAACAAGAAGCTCCGCGACTGCCGTTATCACTATAACGAAGAGCCGACGGGAAAAGACAAGGACCAGATCCGCGAGAAGCAGGAAGAAAGCACCATTTTCATCACCGAAGGGGATTCCGCCAGCGGCAGCATCACCAAAGCCCGCGACGTCGAATGCCAGGCGGTCTTCAGTCTGCGGGGCAAGCCGCTTAACTGTTTTGGCCTGACCAAAAAGGTCGTCTACGAAAATGAAGAATTCAACTTGCTGCAGCATGCCCTCAATATTGAAGAAGGGATCGAGGGCCTCCGGTACAACAAGATCGTCTTCGCCACCGACGCCGACGTTGACGGAATGCATATCCGGCTCCTGTTAATGACCTTCTTCCTCCAGTTCTTTCCCGACCTGGTCAAAAATGGCCATGTCTATATCCTGGAGACCCCCCTGTTCCGGGTCCGCAACAAGCAGGAAACCCATTATTGTTACGACGAAGCGGAGAAACAGGCCGCCGTCAAAAAATTAGGTGGCAAGCCCGAGATCACGCGCTTTAAAGGACTGGGCGAGATCTCACCGGATGAATTCGCCCGGTTCATTGGCGCCGATATGCGCCTTCAACCCGTCATGGTGATGCCGGAGACCCATATCCAGCATATCCTGGAATACTATATGGGCAAGAATACCCAGGAACGACAGGAGTTCATCATCAATAATCTAAAGATCGAGCTGGACCTGGTGGATGGTGTGCCCGAGAAGAACTAGCCCATTCGGCCTGGGCCGACTGCATGGGCCGGATTTGCACCGGCGCGGGGCGGGTGGATATTTTCTTCCAATCTTTTCACAAAAGAGGGTTAATGTTGCAGCCTAAAACCTATTTTATGAAGAAAGAATTGATTCATCAGTTATTTGAAAAATTCGAACAGGCCTGTTACGTCTACAAAGACGTCGAATGCTGGAGTGCGAGGGAATTGCAAACCCTTTTTAATTACTCCGAGTGGCGCAACTTTATAAAAGTCATCGACAAAGCGAAAGAGGCTTGTAATAATGGGGGTTTTAGGGTCTCCGACCATTTTGTTGATATCAACAAAATGGTACCCCTTGGGAGCGGTTCTTCCAGATCTCTCGATGACGTAGCATTGACCAGGTATGCCTGCTATCTCATTGCTCAGAATGGCGACCCCCTGAAAAATGAGATCGCTTTCGCTCAAACTTACTTTGCCGTACAGACTCGAAAGCAGGAATTGATCGAACAGCGGTTACTCGATGTAGAGAGGATTGCGGCCCGAGAGAAACTTTCCAAAACCGAGCAAAAGCTGTCGACTATAATTTTTGACCGGGGCGTAGACGACAAAGGATTTGCTGCTATTCGCTCCAAAGGGGATCAAGCCTTATTTGGCGGTCAATCTACTATCGCCATGAAGAGGCGGTTGGCCGTACCAGATAGTAAGCCGCTTGCTGACTATCTGCCAACACTCATCATTAAAGCAAAAGATTTTGCCTCCGAACTGACCAGCCACAACGTAATAGAAAAAGACCTAAAAGGCACAAATCCTATTTCCGCCGAGCACGTCGACAATAACAAAGCCGTTCGAAAAATGCTGCAACAGCGGGGTGTTCATCCGGATACGCTTCCCCCTGCGGAAGACGTAAATATCGTAAAGAGACGCCTGCGGAGCGAAGACAAACGTATTTTACGAGAGGAGAAGGAGAAGAAAAAGAAATAAAGGAATAAATTTTTATAAAATGACCCACATCGTCTTTCAATACAACGACATCGCCGCCCTTCGATCCGCCTTCGCGCTGGACCAGTCCTTCAGCGGGGATGTCATCCAGATCCTCGATGACTTTGCCGTCGGACCGCTCTCCGGCATCTATACCGAAGAAGGTATCGCCAACC
>DATMLR010000168.1:0-18182 GCA_035570015.1 Puia sp. | reverse complement strand
CGTCGACGACACCAACACGGGTATCCCGCTTACCGGATCAGGCTCCCTCGAACCCAGCTCTCCTGCCAACAAAACCGGTCCATAGAACAACGCTACCCGCTCAGGATTGTCCGGCATAGCCTCCGAATGAAGATCCTCCGGCAATTCAACGACTACGCGATCCCCCGACCGCCAGGTCCGCCGGATCGCCAGATACCCGTCACCCTCAACCGTCATCTTCTTTTGGAGCATCCCGTTCACCAACACGCGTACACCCTTCCCCGCCCAATACGGCCTCCGAACCCGAAGCACCCACCGCGAAGCAGCCCGCGCCGCCGTCACCGTCAGCACCACCCGGTCTTCCGCCGGTATCCCCGACCGCTGCTCGATCCGAACCCCCTTCTCCTTCCAATCCAGCCGCGAAGAAATAAAAAGATTGACATACAGACTTCCATCCGCGCCCCTCGAATAGATCCCCTCCCCGTACTTGACATGATTTTCCATGCCCGATCCCACGCAGCAGGTGAACGTATTGAAGGAGTCACTGTATTCCTTGTGCCCGCCCATCCGGAGGGGTATAAAATAGCACATCATCCCATCCCGATGATCCTGCGACGCCAGAATATGATTGTACAACGCCCGCTCATAATAATCCATCAGGGCCGCCGACGGATGCCAGGCAAACAAATGGCGGGTCAGCTTCAACATGTTGTAGGTGTTGCAGGTCTCCGTCGTATTATCGGTCAGCTCATCGTTCAGTTGCCCCGGCCGGCCCAGATATTCATAGTCGCTGTTGCCCCCGGTCGCATAGGAATGCTCGCTCACTATGATGGACCAGAACGATTCCGCAATCCGCTTATCCTGCTCATCCGCCGTCAGTTCATACCGCCGCGCACAGCCGATCACCTTCGGGATCTGCGTATTCGAATGCTTGCCCGCCAGATCGTCCAGCCCCAGGGCCAGCGAGTCCAGAATGCGCTTGTCATAGAAGTCATATGACAGCAAGAGATATTTCTTATCGCCGGTGACCGCATAAGTATTTGCCAGGACTTCATTCATGCCGCCATATTCACAGGCCAGCATGCGCTGCCGGACCGAGTCACTTAGTCCACTTATAATTGTGCCTGTCCAATCCGCCATTCGCCGCTCCACCTGCAACGCCTTCGTATTCCCGGCATACAGATACGCATCCAGCAGTCCCGCCATGATCTTATGCACCGTATACCACGGTGACCACGCTCCATTCAGATCGAAACCGTGCGACCGAATTTTCCCTGCCGCCACTTCTGCCCACAAGGTATCTTCCCGCGGTATGGCGCCGATGTACCCTGAGCCCCTCGCCTTCTGACAAACCTCCAGTTCCCCGACGATATAGTTGACCCGGTCCCTGAACCGCGTATCCTGCGTCGCCGCATATTCCATTGAACAGGCCGACAAATAATGCCCCAGCGTATGCCCGGCCAGACCCGATGATTCCCAGCCTCCATATTTTTCCGCGTTCGGCTTCAGACCGGCATGAGCCCTGAACTCCGACAACAGCCGATCCGGCTCAAGCACGAGCAGATACCGCGCGTCCAGCTCCATCGCCTTCCTGAACGGCCCGTCCATCAATCGCACATCCTTAACCGAAAAAGGATAGGCTGCCACCCGGACAACCGGCGCAACCTTCATGAGAACATCACCATATTCCGGGACATACGACTGCCCCCGGACAACCCCGGTCAAACAAACCGCCAGCCCTATCGCCATCCGCGCCCTCATCTCCCCCCTCCCGGGCAATGTTCGCGCAAATACGCGGTGAACAAATGCGATAAATGCAGCGACGTCCCCTCACCTTCACTAATAGCGTGAGTCCGGTTCGGATATACCATCACCTGAAATTGTTTATCGTCTTTCACCAGCTCATTGATCAACATCTCCGTACCCTGGTAATGCACATTGTCATCCCCGGTTCCATGAACCACCAGCAGATTGCCACGCAGATTCTTTGCATAGTATAACGGCGAGCCCTTTACAAAATCCTCCCTGTTCTCCTGAGGAAGACCCATATACCGCTCCTGGTAAATATTGTCGTACAAAAGCTCATTGGCGACCGGGGCGATCGAAATCCCCGTTTTGTAGATACCCGGCCACTGGAACATCAGATTAAGCGTCGCCGATCCGCCTCCACTCCAGCCCCAAACGGCAATCCTGCTACTATCCACAAAAGGCCATAGTAAAATCTTCTTCGCCGCCATCCCCTGATCCCGGATATTGATGATCCCGACCTTGCGGTAAATGCATTTACGCCAGGCGGCGCCCTTCGGCGCGGGTGTTCCCCGCCCGTCCAGACTGATCTGGATATAACCGTCAGCCGCAATATCACCCGCATACAGCCGCGTACCCGCAGCGCCGGCGGCATCTCGTACCGTAGCGCTGGCCGGCTCCGTATAAACATAGAACAGCACCGGGTATTTCTTCGTGCTGTCAAAATTCTTAGGCAGGATCATCCATCCGTCCATCGTCACCCCGTCATCCGTCGTCAGCTGGAACATCTTGACCGGGTACTGCGTCCTTCCCCCACCGCGGCCGCCCCCGGTTTCGTTTGTTTTGATCGTCTTATGCGCCGGTAGACTCACCCATTCGGAGACTGACTCATATAAATGATTGGAAAAGTTATGTGTGGCATAGAAGCCACCGGGCGAGATATTGTAGGAATGCGTTCCTTTCTCCGAATCCGGCGATACCAGTTCCAGCTTCCCTTTTCCATCCAGCATCATTCGGTAGAGATATTGCTGGGTGGCATCCTCCGGCGAAGCCATGAAATAAACGTATTTTTCATCGATCGAGCGGATCGTGATGATATCATAGTTGCCTTTGGTAAGCACCGTCTCCTTCTTCCCGTCTCTGCTAATTCGGTATAAATGCCGCCAACCATCTTTCTCCGATACCCATAGGAAATCCTTACTACCGTTCGCCCACTCCCATCCAGTCGGGTCGTCACTCCAGCGGGCTTTCACATCGATCCATGCGCTGTCCGTCTCCTCATAAATTTGCGCCGCATCGCCTGTCGCCGCATTGCAAATGAAGACTTTTGCGTCATTCTGCTTGCGGTTGAGCTGCTCCAGCACCAGTTCACTGCTGTTGTCCGCCCATTCCATTCTCGGAATATAATGCTGCCGGCTGTCCCCCGGCACCTGCATCCAGACCGTCTTACCTGCCGCCACGTTCGGACCCGCCGCCAGGTGCACGACGCCCACCCGGCAAGCCGAAGGATCTTCACCCACTTTCGGATACTCCACCGGGACCGTAAAGGAATAAAGCGAATCGGTATTGTCCATCAGTAGAAAATTTCGGATACCCGTGGCGTCGATCTGCCAGTATGCAATACTCTTGCTGTCCGGGCTCCAGCGGAATCCGTCCCTGCAGCTGAACTCTTCTTCATAAGCCCAGTCGAACGTTCCGTTGATCAGCCGAAATGCGCCGTCGCTGGTCAATGGCGTGATCACACCCGAAGCCAGGTCCTCTGCATAGAGATTATGCTCGCTGCTATACGCCGCCTTCGCGCCATCCGGCGATAGCTTGGCAAACATCAGCGAAGAAGCCGGTCTTCCAATGCCAAGCTGCTTGAGCGAATGCGCAGTCAAATCCAGTACCCAGTAGTCGCCCCGCGTATTGAGCCGCCATACTTTTTTACTGTTGGTATACAACAGCCATTTCTTCTCGTCGTCGCTTGTCGTGAATCCCTGGACCGCAATCGGCTGATCCTTCCCTCCAGGCGTCAGCTGCGCCGCATCCGCAATGACCACCCGCGTAAAGGAAGGCAGATCATAACGAACAAGTGAGTTGCTTTCGATTGCATAGTACCCCTTTCCATCCTTTGCCCACTTCACTCCGCCGCCCCGCTGCGCATCAACACGCCTTGCGCACACAATAATAACCAGACCCAAAATAATTGATCGCATAGCTTAATTTTTACTAACCGGATTAACCCCAATGTAATACATTTTTCGAACGCTGTCGGCATTCAACAATGCCGCCTGTCCGCCCACGAGCGTGGCACTATTCCATTGATCCGTCGGCAGAATCCGGATCTTCGCCTGATCACCGGCCAGCACCAGCGGCAGATTGAAGCCGGCTACACAGTTCGTATAGCGATACGACACCGTCCGCCCGTCACTGCCAAGCGAATATTCAAAGACCGGGACCTGCGTCGACCGCAAATATTGATCAAAGACCTTCTGATAATCGAACCCCGCATGTTGGGACAGATAATGTTCGATCTGCTGTGTGGTCACGGTCTGATGATAAAAGTCCCGGTTCATCCCGCGCAAGATCTGCCGGAACAGAGAATCATTGTCCATGCTGTGCCGGATCGAATGCAGCATATTCGCGGCTTTCGGGTACATATCCCCGCTCCCCTCCTCATTGATATCATACCGGGCAATGATCGGGCGGTCATTGCGGATGCCCCGCCGGATCCCATAATTATAGGCGTTCCCCGCCTCCCGGCCGTACATAAAGTCCACGAATAGCGTCTCGCTATAATTGGTGTAGCCTTCATGGATGTACATATCCGCAAGGTCCTTGGACGTGAGATTATTTCCAAACCATTCATGACCGCTCTCGTGCACTACAATGAAATCCCATTTCTTCCCCAAACCCGTACCGGAACCATCTCGCCCCCGGTACCCAAAAGCATAGTAATTGCCATATGCTACCGCACTCTGATGCTCCATCCCCGGATGCTGTACATCCACCAGTTTGTACCCGTCCTCATAGAAGGGATAAGGCCCAAACCAATATTCATGACTGTGCATCATGTTATGCACCTGCTCCGGTAAATAGGCTTTTGCCCGGACCAGATTGTAGTCCAGCACCCAGTAGTCCAGGTCCAGATGCCCCTTTTCGCCCTTAAAATCCTCGTGGAAATGCACATACTTCCCGATATAGGGAATGATGCAATAATTGCTGATCGGATTGACTACAGCCCATTCGGTCGTCGCTGTCCCATCTCCGTTCTCCTTCCGGAAAATCTGACGCCCATTTGATACAACCACCAGCGTGTCCGGCGCGATCACCGTCAGTGAAGCCCCCTTGTCCGGTTCGTCGCTCTGGTGGTCCTTGCATGGATACCACAAGGAAGCCCCCATCCCCTGACACGTAACCGTCATCCAGGGCCGGCCAAGCGAATCCTTCGTCCAGGTCCACCCGCCGCTCCAGGGCGGCCGCGTACTCTCATGCGGCGTCCCCGAGAAAAAGACCTGCACCATATTCTCTTCTCCCACCGCTTGCCGCGGTGTCTTCACATGCCACGCATTCCCTTCCTGCGTAAATCCCAGCCGGACATGGCCATTGAAGAGGATGCTGTCGATATGCAAAGGCGCCTGCAGATCGAGCTGCATGCCCGGCTGAGCCCTGCTAACCACCTTGTAGGTGATCAGGACGGCCCCCGCCGTCGTCTTTTGCAGAAAATCGGGCCTGATGATAATATCGTACCGTTGGACATCCCACCACGTCCGTTCGGGAGTAAGACTGCCACGCAGCGTGTCGGCGTGTATAGGCAATGCGGGCGGCGACTGCGCAAAGCACATCATCGCCCCCAATTGAAAGATTAAGAGGAATAATTTTCTCATAAAGAGGGGTAATTTACAACATTTACCCCCACTCCCTAAAGGGATTTCAGCAATTCCTCCGGCGTTATTCCCAAGCCCCTGGCCAGCGCGAGGATCGTCGTAAAATGGATATTCACGTCTCCGGCTTCTATGCGTTTGAGTTGCCGGGAGTCCAGTCCGGACCGCGAAGCCAGCTCAGATACACTGAGATTTCTATCTTCGCGCATGACAGCAAGGAGCTGCCCAAACCTGCGTAAGGATTTTTCGTTCCTGTCCATGAATCACAAATTGTTCTTGTTAATTGATTTACATGGCGGAACAGCAATGGACTAAGACAACTGGTTTCTCAGATTTACGGGGAAGACAAGCAATTAACCATTACGAGCGGACTATTCGGGTCCTTATTGGGCTAATCCGGCTCGTACTCCAGCAGAGTCGATGGGTGCCTTTCAAGGGCCGTTGCCAATTGCAATAGAGTAGTGAAGGTGATGTTGATCATCCCTTTTTCAATCTTGGCGATCTTACTATTGTCGATGCTGCAGGCGTAGGACATCTCCCGAAGGCTAAGCCCCTTCTCTTTCCGAAGTCTTCTTAGATTCTCACCGAATTTCTTCAATACCTTTTTGTCTGCGGGGGTAATCATTATGCATTCTTCTAAGCGGGGCCTAAGTTGGCCGATTTTTTCAAAACCGCTGTGGCCCAATAAGGCCGCACCGTTGATTAATATTCATCGCCTTTACTCATACCACTCGTAGATATGATTTCCAATCACATCCACCATCACCGCACATTTTGGGGAATCTGTTTCCCAGTCGATGCCCCTTCTTCGGACTAAACCGCAATATACATGATTCAGAAATACCTGGAACGAAGTGGGCAGCCCCTGTTGCAGCCTCGTGTGCAACGGCTTGATCTGACCGTTGTATTGTCTTCCGTCATAGCGGAAATTAATCGGGAATTGGTTGAACATAGCGGAATAGTATTATTACTATCCACTACTAATTTTTGTGCCAACCCTACCGGATCCTCGGAAAATCGATCCCCGTTATCTTCCGGTATAGATCAACGGCATACAAGTCCGTCATCCCCGCAATGAAGTCCACCACCGCCTGAATATCCGGATACAAACTGTCCGGCCGCCCCGCAATAACAAATTGTTTGGAGATCAACTGTTTTAATTTTTGCGATTTGTTCGAGCCGGGTTGAAGGATCGCCCCGATAAATTCCCTCAGCAACCCCCCGATAACGTTATACCCCGCGATCTCGATCTCCACGACGGACCTATGATTGTAAATATGCTCCACCGAAAAAGCATCGATCCGCCTGATCAACTCCAACTCCCGCGCCGGCAGATAGTCGATCAGCGCTTTTTCCAGCCCGCCCTTCAACAGTTCCTCTTCCCTGTTCATGAAGATATCCCTGACCCGAAAGATCAGCAGATTGATCAGCTTGGCCCGCAGGAACTGGACCTTCTGATTGTCATCATTGATCTCATTCAGGACTTCCTCCACCCGCTCCCGTGCATCATACCCCCCCTCGTCGTCGAAGAAGGACAGGAAAAGCTCGCGGATCGTTCCAATGGAAATGATCTCAAGCCGATGTGCATCTTCAAAATCAATGACCCGGTAACAGATATCGTCAGCCGCCTCCACCAGGTAAACGAAGGGGTGCCGCGCATATACATTCGCGTTCGGACTGAGCCGGGGGATCCCCAGTTCATCGGCGATCACCCGATAGGCACTGATCTCCGAATCGAAGAACCCGGATTTCCTGGTGACCAGCCGCTGTTTGTTGAACCCGTTCAGCGAATCGGTAGGGTATTTCACGATCGATGCCAGCGTCGCATAAGTAAGCCGGAAACCTCCCGCTGACCTTTCATTGAACGCGTGAGTAAGTGTCCGGAACGCATTCGCATTGCCCTCGAACCTCAAAAAATCCTGCTGCTGATTCGGCGTCAGCTCTGCCGCGAACCGCGCCTTCCCCTCCCCTTCCAGCTCACGGAAGAAATTCCGGATCGCATCTTCACCTGAATGCCCAAAAGGTGGATTTCCAATATCATGCGCCAGACAAGCCGCCGCAATCACCGACGGCAACTCGTAGGTATAGAATTCCCTGAATCCATCCCCCATCGCCGGATATCGCTCCGCCAGCGCATCCCCCACCGCCTTTCCCAGCGACCGGCCGACGGACGCCACCTCCAGACTATGCGTTAGCCGGTTATGTACAAAGACCGGCCCCGGTAACGGAAACACCTGCGTCTTGTTCTGCAGCCGGCGAAACGCGGAAGAAAAAATGATCCGGTCATAATCCCTCAGGAACGACGTCCGTACCACTCCGCCGTCCTCGCCCCGACCCGTCGCTCCGCCAGCCGCGCGTCCCGGACTCCCGCCTGTCCGTAACGGACTGTATAATTGATTCCAATTCATAGTGCCGGAATTATTTTTTTCAGGTCCCTGACTACACTATCCGTGAAGATATCCCCTCCCGGCGGCCATAGATGGACCGCATCGAAAAATAGCGAATCGTTATCCCTGACCGCATCATAGTGATTCAGAAATATTCCGCCGTTCGCCTCTACAATGGAGTCGCATCGCTGAATATGCCGCAGCACCTTCGCCCGGATGGCAGCATCCGCCAGGTTGCTCGCCCGGATCGGACACTGTACGAAGATCATCTTGATGTCTTGCCCGCGCAGCCACCGTGCCATCGAATCGAGTGCGTCATAGTGGATGTCCTGAAAGTGCGTGTCGAACGAAACCTGCCCAAGAAAGGCGTCCGGATCATCGGCAAGGCGCCGTCTCATCATCGCCAGATCATACGTCTTGAGCCCTTCCCCCCAGGGATCGAACCGTAGCCACGTAACTTTCCACTTCCGGTAAACGATCTGGTGGATCGAATGATAGTCCAACAAATAGAACAATTCAGGTAGATATCGTCTCACAAAAGGGGTTGCATCCGCATAATAACGATAGGTTGAATCTTCTTTTCGGCAAAAATCGCCCACATTGCTTCCCAGCAGGATATATTTGGGGTGATATTCCCGGACCATCGACCTGACGACCATCATTGAGCTGGCTACATTCAACAGCGGAGAGCTGATATTGTAATAGGATAAGGGAATGCCCCGCACCATCTTAGCGGAGCGGATACCATACAAAGCCGTTGACGAACCGACTACGACGAAAGTTGGCCGGACCTCCGGATGCCGGTGCAACCAGAACATTTTGCGATCGAAGAGCGTGGAATCCGTGACAACCGGCAAAAAACCCGCCCTGTATAATCCCTCAAATCCCGCCAGGATCAGCATAACATATAGAGCAATCTTTAAAAGAAATTTTCTCATCTTGCCAGAAGGTTAAAAATTGAGATATATGAAATCAGCATTCTTCGTCGGGCCAAACGTAAGGGTCACCAGTATCAGCATACAATAGATCAGCGCCCTGATCCCGCTATGCCGGATGCCGCTCAATTCGAGGGCGTGCTGCTTGTCCCGCTGAATCCATTCTACAATAAACATGACAAGGATACCGGCCAGCATCGCCGCTGCATTGACTTTTTCGAAGATATAAAAACCCGATAACAGTGAAGGCGACAGCATCCGGCGATAATAATCGAAGGCTTCCGTCAGACTGTTCGACTTGAATAGGACAAAAGTGAACATGACCAATACAAAGGTCCATACCATATGGATGGGTCCACGCTTTTTATTGACGGTCCCCCGCAGGATCAGCGGAATATAATAGCAGCCATGAAGGAAACCAAACACTACAAACGTCCATTTAGGCCCATGCCACGCGCCGATGGCGATGAAGGTGATTAGCGTCGCCAAAACGCCCCCCCAGCGACCAAAATTCCTGAAAGCAATCGCCAGCGGCGTGAAGACATAATCCGTCATCCAACTCGTAAGCGTAATATGCCACTTCCGCCAGAAATCAGCAATATTCCGGGAAAAAAACGGGTAATTGAAGTTTTGGCTGATATCAAAACCCAGCAGCTTCGACATCCCGATTGCCATGTCTGAATAGCTGGAAAAATCCGCATAGATTCGGATCGTGAAAATAAAGACACCATATAAAAGCGCACTGGCCGGCAGTGTACGGTAAGACTTGAATATCTCGTCCGAAAAAACCGCCGCATTATCGGCAATAACTACCTTCTTGAACAAGCCCCATAGGATCTGGCGCATCCCATCCACAGCCTGCCCGTAGTCGAATACCCTCCGGACCTTCAGCTGCGGGATAAGGCGCCCGGGCCTGTCGATCGGCCCTGACGTAATGCAGGGGAAAAACGCGACATAGGAAAAGAAAACAACCCAATCCATCTCCGGATCGATCTTGCCCCGCCGGATATCCAGCAGATAGCTGATCGTCTTGAAGGTGTAAAAGCTGATCCCCAGCGGCAAGAAGAAATTGAAGTACTTGAAATACAAAAGACAGCCCAGGCTCTGGACCAGGCCGATCGCAACCAACAGTTTTTGATAGCCGTCCTGCTTCGTCCGGTTCATCGCTATCCCCAGCCCGTAATTCAGCGCCGAGCTGCCGATCAGCAGGAGTAGAAATCGCCAGTCCCACCAGGCATAGAAGAAATAGCTGCCTGCCAGCACCAGGATGTTCTGGGCCTTCAACCGCCGATTGAATACAAACCAATATAGAAGAAAAAATGCGGGAAGGAACAGGAGGAACGGCAGCGAAAGAAAAAGCATTATCCTTGTTTTTGACTGAGCAATTCGATCAATCCATAGGCAACATGGAGGAACGCCACGGTTCGCCCGTCGAAAAGCGCCGCCGGCTTCGGCGGAACGACAAGCCTGGCACCCTCTCCCACCAGCCGGTCGATCTCGGATTGGATATCTGCGACTTCGAAACACAAATGATACAGGCCGATATGCTTTTTGACCAGTGTCTCCACCTGCGGGCCGGCAACCAGCTCCATCAGCGTCCCATCCGATAAGGTCAGCATGACCACCTGTGCATCCTGCTCCGGATCTTTGACGACCGATGTTTGCGACACAATATCATGGACACGGGAAAGCTGGGCGATCTCCTCCCCGATATTCCGACAGGCCACACCAATATGATGGAATCGCATCATCCGTTAGCTGACTTTGGTAACAATGGAATCGATCATCCCGCCGATATCTTTCCAGCCAAGGATCTCCCGGGAGCCGAACCGGATGCGGAATCGCTTCTCCACCGCAACCACCAGGTGGATATGCGAGAGTGAATCCCATTCCGCGATATCTTTGGCGGTCGTCCGCTCTGTCAGGACAATGCTATCGTTGTCCAGCACCTCCCGGAAAACAATCGTCACCGCTTGTAATATTTCCTCTTTATTCATTTCCCGATGCGATTCACCAATGTCGGCAGCGGCCGGTAAGTCTGCACATCCAGAAGCCAACCGCCGCTATCTTCCAAAAACCCAAGCGATCGATAATGATCCCTGACCATCTCATTCTTCGCCGTCGGCAAATACTCCCCCCTAAGATAACGGAACCCCTTCTGCCGGGCAAATCCCGCGACCGTATTCAGCGTAAAATTCTCCATGCCCCGCCGCAATACCCGGCAACTCATGAACCAACTGTCGATGAACAACATTTCGTCTGTCTCCTTCCTTAGGATAATCACACAGATTATTCCGGCGTCGCCGAACCGGTCCTCCAGGGTGAACGAAAACGTATAGGCATCCGGGGATTCTGCCAACCCGCGGATTTGCGCATCGGTATAACGAACGGTCCGCAAGTTGAATTGGTTGCTTCGTTGTGAGAGTTGAGCTACCCGCGGCCCGTTAAAGGGGTTGAACGGTTCCACCCGCGAACCCATATTCAAGCTGGCCAGATATGTCTCTTCATCATTATAGGATAGCCGTTCTGCGCCCCGTTCGCTGTCCTTCCGGTACATTTTTGTCCGCTCCTCGTCCTCAGCCGATAGCGAGACCGTCTCAAATAAATGCAGCGAGTAGAGATATTCCAGGAATTCAGCCGGATCCTCGGGTAGTTCGGGGACCAGCACCTCCGGCAGTACCTCCCTTACCATATTCCGCTCGAACGGATTATCATCCAGGAAGACCATTGAATCCAAACCGATATTCAGCGCGGTTCCGATTTGCCGGATATTATCCACCTTGTTATTCCAGTTCGCCTGAAAGACCGCAATATCCTCCAGGCCAAGTACCATATCCGGATGGGACTCGAACGGTTGGCGGGCGACAGTCTCGGTATTCTTGCTGCAGACAGCAAGGAGGATACCCCGCTGCCGAAGCTTCAGGGCCCAGTATTGCAGATCAGTGAAGGCCTTGCCGATCCCGAGCGCGCCGATCTCAATATTTTCGAGCCCGTCATCGCCGATCACGCCGCCCCAAAGCGTATTGTCGAGGTCAAGCACCAGGCATTTCCTGATCCGGCCATACAACGCTCCGATCAGGCTTGTCGTAGCTCCTGCCACAGCCGGCAGCGCCTCGATGCTGATCTCCATATCCGTATTGATATAGACTGACGGCCGGTAGAAGACCGACCTGCCCGCTTGCTGCTGGAGGATAGCCAGATCGGCGATATAGAAGCCTTCCTGCGCCATCGCATACTGCATCAGCTCATAGTTCAGCTTGCGCACCTGGAAAACAAAGGAAGAATCCGTGGAATTGGCATAGCTGCCGAATACCCCGTCGTCAATCTCCGGATAATTGTAATAGATGATCGAAGCGGTCGAACGCGCCCGGATAGCGGCCCTCAGGCTGTCGACCTGCAAGATGCGGCTCTGGGCCAGGTCGCGACGGCCTTCCGGCTCCAGAATATTATACGCCGCCAACAATTTCTGTGAAGATTGGTAGAGAAGGATGACCTGGGGATCGAACGCATAAAGACGGGAGGAGGGATCGTATACCTGCTGCTCAATCTGGCTGAAATCCGCCTCCCGCAGGCGAAGGTCGAGCCCCCGCTCGTAGCCGGCGCCCCGGATAGCCTGTGCCAGCCACTGTGTCGCCGTATCTCCCAACAAAGCGACCCGGACCGGCTGCATACCAGAGAAATCTTCCTTCAAATTCTTCTTTAGCCGCGTAAAGGCATCCATATTGGTCTAGTTCGTAAAGGCATCCATATCGGTCTAGTTCGTAAAGGCATCCATATCGGTCTAGTTGTTGCGGCCATTGGGTCTGTAGCTGACTGAATTGGTCAATGTTCCGATCCCGTCGATGGAGATCTCCACATTGTCGCCTTCCCTCAAAGTAAAGTCATTCCCCGGCACGAGACAGGTTCCCGTCATCAGGAAACAACCTGCCGGAAAATCCGATTCCCGGTATAACCAGGACGCCAGTTCGGTAAGTGACCGCTTGATCTGGCTGATCGCCACTTCTCCCCGATAAGCGACATCCGCCCCACGCCGGATCGACATCCGGATCACTGTAGTCAGCGCAATAGGTGAAGGAGGAACATACAAACCCGGCCCCAGAGCGGCGCTCCGGTCATACACTTTTGCCTGTGGCAAATAGAGCGGATTCTCCCCCTCAATGCTCCGCGAAGACATATCATTTCCAATCGTATATCCCTGGATCTGCCCGCGCGAATTGATGAACAAGGTAAGCTCCGGCTCCGGAACGTTCCAGGAGGAGTCACGGCGGATATAGACCTTTTCCCCATGCGCGGCAACCCGGTGCGGCTGGGACTTGAAGAACAGCTCCGGGCGCTCGGCCTCATATACCTTATCATAGAAGCTGGCGCCGCCCGATTCTCTCGACTCCTCCATTCTCGCATCCCTGCTTCGGAGATAGGTTACCCCCGCCGCCCATACTTCCTGCGAACCAATCGGGGCCAGCAGGTCCTGCTCCATGAGGTCCGCGGCTTCCATCGCCGAAACCTCCTTGTTCCTTGACACGGCATTGGCCAGGTACCCATATAATTCGTTCCGGTTGATCAGCTCATCCCACCCTTTTTCGAAAATCCAGAATTTCTCCTGATTTTCGACCAAATTCCCTTTTTTCGTTCGGTATAGCCGCATAACTAACGTTTTACATACCAGCAAGCTAGGCAGATTAATGCAATTTTAATGATGGATTATTGAATTATTTTGTACTTTATGCGGACCTCTTAGCAACAAAAAGAATAAATAACTCCTAACATGGGAAGTAAAAGGTCAAGTTCACCCAGACCCTTAAGCTTTTCATTTCATGACCTGTCCATTCGGCAGCAGTTGCCACTGCTGATCTGTTTGCTATTGCTTTCTCTCATCCTCACATTTGGTATTATTTCGTACCTGGGCATTCGCCGCGCCACCCTCGGCATCGGCCAGGAGCGCCTCCGGAGCCTGACCGGACAACTGACGTCCATGTTCGGTCAAAACGCGAAAACCATGCTGGCCATCACACAAGCCAGCGCCAATCGGATAAGCGAGTCGGGGGTGAATGAAGTTTTCCAAAAGATCATGCAGGATACCCTGACCGACAGGGTCGAACTGGTGGATACTGCCGGCAATATCCTGTCGGCCGAGAGTCGGACCGCACCAGGTAAATTCATCGCCGGCCAGCAAGACCGAAAAGACCTCCCCATTCCTCCGGGCCGCTCCATCATCGCCGCGGAGATAATCGCCAAACACCCCGACTCCAATTTCGTCGGGAAATTCTACCATCTTGGCGACTCTTTATATTATCCGATCATCACAACCGTTACTGCGGACCGAAAGATCACCGGCTTCCTGGTGCGGTGGCGTGTCGTACAGGCTTCCCCCAAAGCTGTCACCCAGATGTCCCAGCTCCTGGGCGCCGATGCGGTCCTTCATTTCGGCAATTCGGATGGCAGTCTGTGGACAGATATGGCAAAAGCCGTTCCCCCGCCGCCTTTTGATATCCATACCGTTAAAGATATCGTTACTTATAATCAGCCCGGACTTGGCAAAGCGATCGCCAGCACGCTGCCCGTCCCCGGCACCAAATGGATCATCCTGGTGGCGCTGTCCCGGTCCGCCGTCCTTGAGGCCGCCGATCGCCTATTTTATTGGATCACCGGATTCGGTGCGCTGCTCGTCGCGGTCGGCATGCTGATCGCCTGGCAGATTAGCCGTAATTTTACTCGCCGCCTGGACCGGCTGAGCCTTGCAGCCGCCACAATGGCCAGTGGTGACTATTCTTCGCCGGTGCCCGTCGACAGGCACGATGAATTGGGCAAGCTGGCCGCAGGCTTCAATTCCATGGCTCTCCAGGTTAACCTGGCTCACCAGTCGCTCGAGCAACAGGTGCAGGCCCGGACCAAAGAACTCGAAGTCGCGAACAAGGAGCTGGAATCGTTCTCCTATTCCGTATCCCATGACCTGAGGGCGCCCCTCCGCGCCGTCAGCGGCTATGCCATCATGCTGAAAGAGGACTATGAGGACACTTTTGACGCTGAAGCCAAACGAATCACAGGCAATATTATCTCCAACGTCAAAATGATGGGCCGCCTGATCGATGACCTTATCGCGTTCTCGCGCCTCGGCAAACGGGAGGTTGCACGGCGTAACGTCGATATGAAAGCGCTGGCGGAAGCCTGCACCAGTGAGCTGCTAAACGGCTGGCCCGAAGAGAAATTTAATCTATTCGTCAGCGACCTGCCCGGCTGTTTCGGCGATGAAGACCTGCTCAAACAAGTCTGGCTCAACCTGATCGGCAATGCCTTGAAATACTCCGCCCGCAATGCCGCCCCTCTAGTAGAGATCGGACATACCGGCAATGGGAATGGTACCATCTGGTTTGTCCGCGATAACGGCGCCGGTTTCGACATGAAATACGCGGATAAATTATTCAAAGTCTTTCAACGCCTTCATAGCCAGGAAGAATTTGAAGGCACTGGCATCGGCCTTGCATTGGTACGCCGGATCATCGATAAACATAAAGGCAGGATCTGGGCGGAATCCGCTCCCGGCAGCGGGGCTGTTTTCTATTTCACCCTTTCGGAACAATAATTAAACTGATAAATTGTATGACCAGTCAGGTAGAAGTCCTATTAGTTGAAGATAACATCCACGACGCGGAAATGACCATCCGTTCTCTAAAGAAAGTCAACCTTGCCAATAACCTGGTACACGTAAAAGACGGCGAAGAGGCCCTCGAATTCATCTTTGCAAAGGGCAAATTCGCCGGCCCGGATTTGGTAAACGCCCCAAAATTGATCCTCCTGGACATCAAAATGCCCAAAGTCGACGGGATCGAAGTCCTGCGGCGGATCAAAGCTGACGAAGCCACCCGCTGCATCCCCGTGGTAATCATGACCTCTTCAAAGGAAGAGCTCGATATCGTCAGCAGCTATGAACTGGGCGTAAACAGCTATGTCGTCAAGCCTGTAGACTTCGAAGGGTTTGCGAAAGCGGTAAGCGAACTCGGCCTCTACTGGCTGATCACCAATCAACCTCCTCTGTCATCCAATATTAAACGTTCCTGATATGGACCGCCCACTAAAGATCCTGCACCTCGAAGACCTTCCCGCCGATGCCGAGATGGTAGATCGCGTATTGCGGAAAGCGAAGCTTTGGTTTGAAAAGAAAGTCGTGATAGACAGACCCGATTTCCTGAAAGCGCTGCGTGAATTCCAGCCGGATATCATCCTCTCCGATCACTCGCTGCCAGCCTTCAATTCGTTGGAAGCACTCTTGATAACGCGGGAAGAGGGGCTCCACGCGCCATTCATCCTTGTCACTGCAACGGTTTCCGAAGAATATGCCGTTAACGTGATAAAAGAAGGCGCGAGCGACTATATTCTCAAGGACAGGCTCGAACGATTGCCCAACGCAGTCCAGAATGCATTGGACCGGCGAAGGACGGAAGAAGAGCTGGCCAGACAGCACGACCTTCAACAAAAGCTCGTCATGGAAACCAGCATCCAGGTCCAGGAGAAGGAGCGGGAGCAGATCGGTAAGGAATTACACGATAATATTAACCAGATCCTTGCCGCCGCCAAGCTGTACCTGGACATCGCCGCCAAATATAATGACGATACCCAGGCCGTAGCGCTGGAGAAATGTCAGCGGAACCTCAACCTCGCCATAGAAGAGATCCGCCAGCTGTCCCAGTCCCTGGTAGCCCCCTCGCTCGGGGGGATGGGCCTCGACCAGGCGCTGCGAAAGCTCCTGGATAATTTTCCGCTTTCAGCTTCGCTGCGACTGGACCTCGATACCAGTGCCTATCTGGACGATATCGGCGACGAAGGGATAAAGTTAACCTGTTACCGGATTGTTCAGGTGCAATTGAACAATATCGTCAAGCACTCCCGGGCTCACAACGCCTCCATCATATTGAACCGGACGCCCGACCGCCTCACATTGCTCATCCGGGATGACGGTATCGGCTTTAACCCCGCAAAAAAAACCGGCGGCATCGGCCTTCGGAACATCCGGAACCGGGTGAGCTATTACAACGGCACACTTGAGATCGACTCCGCCCCCGGCAAAGGATGTACGCTTTCGATCACTATTCCTTTGACCTGATGATCAAGAGCCATCCCTTTCCCTTTTGTATCGGGATCGCGTCGTCCGGCCCTAAGGTTCGCGCTGGTTGAAAATCCTCGACCTCGGGCGCAACGATGACCGCATGAGCCGCGTCGATCCCCAGCGCCTTCCAGTCGATCCGCAGCCTTATCGTGGTATCCTGACCCGCCCAGCTTGCCAGCGACACAAGCGCTGCGCCGTTTTTGCCAGCAGTGCCCTTCTTCAAATACACCGTAGCCGGCACCGCCGGATTATCTGTCTTCACCGGACAGGATGGGCTCCAATACCCGATCATCCGGGTGCCCTCCATCCCGAAGGCATCCCATACCTTCCAGATCGGCCGCGGGTCCGCATTCTCTGTCCAAGGCATCCTGTTGGTCATCCCATAGACCATTCCACGCCACGGATTGCCACCGCCTTCCAGCATCTCTCCCATTAGCCCGTAAGGGATCCCGCTCACCTCCGTGAGAAAAAAGTCCGGCGTATTGTGCTCATAGTCGAAATACTCCCCGAACCAAAGCCGGTTGAGGTATGGGAAATGCTCCATATACAGATTCGCGCTGTTATTGAACCCGTCCCGCGGATTATATTGATTGGCCGAATGCAGATCGATGATACCCGGATGGCCATCCGCCGTCAATACACGTTTGATCCGCTTCATCGTCACCCGGTCAAAAGCGACATCATCCAGATAAATGCCGTCGATCCCCACGTTTTGCACGAGCCAGTTCATTCCTTCCACATAATAGTTATGCCATCGGCTCATCCCGCTATTGATCAACGCCGCATCTTTGATCTCCGGAACAAACCAGGCCGGAATATAATTGTCCGCGACATGTTCCTGCAGCCAGCTGAACCCGCCCCCCGGTCCGGGCGAATAGATCTCGCTGCCCAGGCTCCGCAGCGCGAAGAGCTCATAGGCATGGTCCGATAACTCCCGGACCGTATTATAAATCTTCACTTTCAGCCCTAACTGATGCGCGCTGTCGATATACGCCTTCATCCACCGCCATTCTATAAAAGGGTAATTGATCCAGGGGTTGATCGGAGTAGCATGATGAATATTCACCACCGTCGCCCCAGTCGCCTTGATCGAGTCCAGGTTATTGTACCGGTGATAGAACCGGGTCGCCCACTGGAAATCCGTGTTAAGGACGTGGAACGGTGTTAC
>DATMLR010000167.1:0-25244 GCA_035570015.1 Puia sp. | reverse complement strand
ACGTGGTCGGGCTTTGTACCGGTTCGATGGCGTCATACGAGCGGATGTAATTACCGGAAGCCGATGGATAGGCGGCGGGCATAGTCACGGGTTGTGCAAGCGCCCGCGGGCTGGACAGAAGACCCGACAATACCAGCCCTGCCGAGGCTCCCTTGCTCAATATGGTTCTTATGGACTTCATGTGTTGTGCTTAATTTGGGTAAATGTAAATGGGGCAAGTATTGCCACTGACATTCAAGCTCCCGAACTCGACCTCAGCATAATAGGTTTGCTGAGACGTATAGATCTCGTACAAAATCGGATAGTCGGATTCGGGGAGGCTGGGTGACATATACACGTTGTAAGTTGCTGGCGGTACTCCACCCAGCACAACGCTGCTGGTATTCGGCGCCAGGGTGAACGCATAGCTCGCACTCGTAGCAGTGTTGACGAATGTGATCGTAACTGTTTGATAGGTAGTATTTGTCGCGTTGACGGCCACGAACTGAGGGATGCCGCTCAGCGGGCAGTATTGTGCCTGGCCGGAATAATTGTAACAATAAGTTTTTAACACGTTCCCGTTCTTGTCCAGAATACTCGCGAGCCTCCCGAAGCCGTCATAGGTATAATAAGTGGTAAAGCCTTTCGGATCGATCGAGCTGGTCAGTCCGATCATCGGTTGGTACGTGTAAGTAGACATCTGGGCGGTGGATGGATAGATCCGGACGTCATCGACCGGGCCCGTCAGGTTCATCCCCTTTGTGTAGGTGTTGGTGTTATAGACCCAGCTGCCGCTTTGGAGGTTCCACCATTCAATGGTATAGGTATTGTTGTCCGGCGGGGTAAAGGTGGTCGTATAGCTGCTGCTACCCCAGTAGAATTTACCCGTATGCGCGTTTCCGCCGATGACAGCCGTATTGCCATTGTTCTCAAACCCGTCATAGAAATAATTCTTGCTGCCTGTGCTATCCGGCAGATAGACGGTGATCGGATAGCTATACGAAAAGGTGCTTCCAATAGAATAACTGGAACTCGGGGTAACGGATAAGGTATAGGTGCCCGCGGGCATGTTTGAAAAATTGATGCTGGACGGGTTCGATCCGCAGCCGGTGCCCGATCCGGTGATGCAAAGCATTCCATATTCGTTCGTAGGCCCGCTAAGCGTATAGGTAAAGGTATACGTGTCGTTCGCGGGATATCCTCCAAACCCACCCGAGAAGGAAATAGTTCCGGCAACCGGGCTGGTAAAGTTGGTCTGCTGCGTGCCAAAGACGCCCGCTGCCCAAATGAACTGACCGGTGGTAGAGGAAGTAGAAGGCGCGGTATAACGACGTAAGGTATTATAGGCGCCCCGTACCCGGACCGTCGGATAGGCCTGGTTATAGTCCCAATCCGTGCAGGTGGTAATACCATCCCGCGCCATGTATTCAACGGGATTGCCTTTGCTGTCAAAATTTATATAACGGACATTGGAATCAAGCGGCTGGCCATAGGAGGCCTGGTAACTGTTGTAAGGCACAACCAAATTGATGGAATTCACAAAGGTTTGATAATCCAGCCGGGTATGTTCGGTCTGACTGCCGCTCCGGGTGGTGATGGCCTCCAGTGGAATGCCATACATGCCTGCTGTTTGCATGGCTGACTGCCCCTGCTGGGCCGTGGTGGAAAGGCCGCTGATCGTGTTGGCGGCGTAATTATAGCTAATATTAACCGGCTGCCCCTCACTGGATGTGTAGGCGTCCGAAATCTTATTTCGATAATTATCGTAGGTGTAATTGTGAACGACTGTAACGGGGTTTTGACCGTTCTGATCGTAATCTGTCTTCGTCGCTTCCGACAAATATGGGTATTCAGTATAGATGTTAATAGGTGTCAGAATATCACCATAGTAAATCGCATCACCTTGAATAACCGTATAAGAGCCCCCGTCGTCAGGCGCCACGACCGCGTCGTACAGGATGAATTTCTTGTCATACTGGTACCGGTGTATCGCGGTGTTCGCCTGAATGGTGTCATATTGATACGCCAGATTTTTTAAAAGCGTATGGCCGGAATTATACCACGCTTCATTGAGCAACAACCCTCGCTGGAGTTCCAGGGAACTTGAAAAGGCCTCCTCCCAAATTGTACTTATGCTCGTGTAGTCGGACCCAATAATCGAGGTCGGCGGTTGATCCAGGTAGCCATTATCCTGATTGGAATAGGTAAATACCTTTACGCTGCTGTCGGAACTAAGTTCTGTCACGGTTGTATAGGTCACTGGACTCCCTGCGGTATAATGTGTCGGTAGCACATCATCGCTGGACCAATCTCGGTAAATAAGCCCGGCTGAGTTCAGGCTGTCAACATAAAGTGGTAGCCCGCTGTTCAGTACGCCGCTGGTGACGTTATTGCCCTGAAGATAATTTCGCACATATTTGTATGTTTTTGTTATCGGTGGGCTATTAAAGTTGGCCTGGGAAGTGATCTGCTGGATGCGAAGGCCCCCACCCGTCACCGTGCTGTCCATATCCGTGACAGAAAGGGTGAGTCCGATCGTGCCGACCTGCAGAAATTTGGAATACGTGTTGGGTTCCCACGTAAATTGAGTATTGCCACCTGTAGGATAGGTGATTTGAGTGAGCACGCCATATTGCATGGTCGCCGGTACCGGTTTTCGGTTGGCAAGATACTGCGCATTGAAAGCCCCGTTAAAGACATAGGCTAATGAATCCACTTCTATGTTCGAAGTCTCGGTCTCGTAGGTTGTGCTGCCAGATCCAAGGAATGGGTTCCAACTGCTTGGCGCATAAACGCCGTAGAATAGTCCATTGAAAGAATAGAAATTTGTGTAGTAGCCCCAGGGATCAACGGATAAAGTATTATAAGGCACCTGATTGAGCCCATTGATATTGTTATAGGTGAAAGAATAAGGCATGAGGGAGGAGCCATCACCGCCTTTCTCGAGCACGGAGTTAAGAAAGAGGCGCTGGGTGGATCCCGACGTGTAAGAAAAATTGAACGACCGCACCTTGTTGCCGGTCGGATCGTTGATCTGCATGGAATCCAGCTCCATATAGGTAGAAGTCGGGGCATAGGGTTCCTCCGTTCCCTGAAAAACTTCATCCGCGTAGGCATAGAAGAGACCTAAGCCGTTGCCGTTGCTCCAGGCTAGGTTTTGGGGCGATTCTGAATTACCCAGCGGGGTCCAATCCAATTCATTCGCCTTGGATTTGTGGAACTGAATCGAACCACTGGCACCTGTAATGCCTGCCAGGGTCGACCCATCCAAAATGGTTATGTTGTCGCCGGCGCCGTAAGTAAAAGACTGATAAGGTTCACAAGCAGAGCATTCGCTGAACGTCCCGAGCGCCACCGTGTTGTCTTTCATCTGATAGCCGTCCCTGGTGTACTGAAAGGTGACTGAATCGCCGGAAGGAGACTTGATTTTGGTCAGATACCAGGTGACCGGAACCGTTCCGCCGTCTCTGCAGTCGGCGTCGGGTGTATTGCTATAACCCGCCCCCACCCGGGTAAACTCGACGGCATTGGAATCGGGAGTTGAGAAAAACCCATAAATGTAAGATCCGACGAAGTTGTGGATATTTGAGGCTGTATCGGAACCAAAAATGTATTGAACCCCGTCTGCCGCGGTCAGCGTGAACTTCGAGAGACACTTGTGGATGAGGGAAGGGTAATTCGTACCTGTAATCCCGGATTTGTTTGGTTCCCACACGGCGAACGCCCCGATTTCCGTGGTCACAGCAAAATTTAGCCCCTGCTTGCTTTTCAGATGCCAGTTGCCGTCCTGTCCCATGATCAGGCTACCACTCATCCCCAGAAAATTAAACTCAAATTCATCTGGGGCATAATCGACCGTGGTGTGTGCAAACGTCGACGTCGGCGCCGTCATTTCATCTCTTTTGTATTCATCAGCCTGATATAAGGAATCTGCTCCATTCCATCCGCTGGCGGCTAAATGGCCGTAGTTATAAAAGAATCCTCTCGGATCACCTATACCGGTACCGGAGAAAAAATCATACAATTCATCCGGCAGGTCATTTTGGATCCGGGTAATCGCGCCTCCCGACTGCAAAGTCCAGCCTAACCCCACCCAGCTTGCAATATCAGAAGGTCGGATTCCTGCTGCGTGATAGGCTAAATGGATCGGCACGGAAATGTCCCTCGATTTAAAATTATACAACGGGATATCGATATCGGGAATTCCGGTGAAATAGTCGACAGGTATTTCACCAAACCGTGACAGACTTGCCGCGGTGGGTGTCGTAAATAATTTTCTATCCTCGACCTGTGCCCGCAGAACGGAGGGAACGAGGGTGAATAGCAGGAAGATATATGTATTGATCCTCATGAAAATAGGGTTTAAAATTGTATCCAAATCGAATAAGAAAGGGCGACGGCGATTAAAAACTATATCCCACGCGGAATACAAATGGCTGCGTCCGCGGAGTGAGTCCGTAGCTCAAAAAGTCCCAGAGCAAGCTGATCTGCGTCTTCTTGAACACCCTGCTTTTCATCGAGACGGTCTTTGTCACCCCGATCAACCCGCTTGGTGTCCAGCGGCTCAACTGCCGGATGTCCTGGAAGCTGCTAAAGGGTGTGAGGTAATTGAGCTCATATCCGCCCGACAGGCTAAAGCTCTTTTTGAAATTGATGTCGAGGAAGGACCGAAGTCCCACGCCCTGACTTGAAAGCGCGATATGCTGGATCGGCTGACCCCAGCCAAGTTTGTAGCTGGCGCCAACGCCAACGAGGTTCTGGTGCCCCAGCTTGTAGGAAACCGTCAGGCCCAGATCGCTGTAGCTTGGATACCAGGTCGTGGCGGGTGTCGTCTGGAAATAGGTCCCATATTCCAGCCGCTTGAGAAAGGTCTTTGTCCGCTGATCGTTTGGTTTGAAAGTCGGAGCGTCCATCCCGCCGCTGCCGCCGCCAAGGCTGCTCAGCTTGTTGTGGAGGTTATTAATATCTTGCTGGGCAGTGTTGAGGCTGTTCTGGATCGTCGACGCGCCGGCGCTGCCGCCCTGGCTGATCTGGCTCTGGATCATCGACATGACCTGGTCGCGCGTCTGGAAGCCGACCGGTCCATCGGGGTTGTCGTAGCCCGCCGGGACGCCAAACACGCCGCCAAGAAAGCTGTTCTGTTTCATAAAACTGTTAAAGGCAGGCAATTTGCTCAGCAGGCCAAGCGCGGTTTGCATCATCTTGTCCGGGTCATTGAGCATCTGACGATACTCGCGGATCTGCTGCGCATAGTAATAGGCTTCCTTGTTATAACCCTGGAGGGTGTTGCCGATACCGGAGGGCAGGTTCGTATACTGACTAAGATATTGCTGTATTTGCGTCTTGCGTGCCTGGACATATTGCTTGATCGCATCTGCCTGCTGCAGTTTGGATTGGAATTGCTGCACCTGCGCCAGGGAGGACTGGATCGCGGATTGTTGGGCCAGGTTTCCATTAAGGACCGATGAGTTCTTCGAAAGAAAACCCAACATCCCGTTCAGCGAATCGACATGCGGGAGATATTCGGGCCCCATGGAATTAAAGACGCGCGAGCTGTCCTGGCGGAATTTGGCAATCAAAGTGGCATATTGTTGTTGCGGATCGTTCGGGAACAGAGCGGCCGCTTTGGCAGAGTCAGCCTTGTATAGCTGGTCTCTCAGCCTGGATTCTTTGCGGGCCATCTTTTGCAGATATTTCTCTGTCTGCCGGGTGAGCTGTTGGTTCAGGTTGGCGGTCTGACCGCTGATCCTTTTAAACAGTTTGGAAGGAAAATTCGTGACCTTGTCGATCGTGGAATCAACGTTTTGGGCATGGGTGACCGTGAGGGCAAGACAAAGTCCTGCCGCCAGGCACGCGGCCAATTTACATGACATAAGCTGGGATTTCAGTAGTTATCTACTGTTGATAAATTGCAAAAAGAATTGTTGGAAACTCGAATGGAAGTCGTCGAAAATGGGCGTGCAGCATGTCGTGCACGCACTGGCAGTTTCGTTTCATGGTAGCTGAAAGGTTTAAAAGTTAACGTCTTTTGATTCGTGCGTCAGGGCAAGGACGCCGTTTGGAGAGGGAAGGATTGCAGATAAAGTTGACGACTAAGTAAAGAAATCTATTTGTGAATTCCTAGCGGCGCGTAAAAGTTTTTCTCTAAAGTTTATAAGCGTGTTCGTTTAACCAATAAGCGTGCAGAATTCGACTATAACTGTGCATGGCCCACGCAATTTGAAAGCAAAAGTTCGAAAAAAACACTTAGCCAATTCAAAATGGGTGTTTTAACGGTAGGCCTTCATGAAACTTATTCGTACGATTCCAAAATGCATGATAATATCAAAACTTATTTTTATTAATAACTTCCATAAAGCGTTCCCTGAACTTCTCACTAACGGGTATGCGTTTATCGGCGATATAGATATGGTTGTCTTCTATTTTACTAAGCTGTTCATAGTTGATGATATAAGAGTTGTGCACCCTGATAAATGGAGGCTTTAATTGCTCTTCCATGTCCTTCAGGCGGCGGTAAATCAGCATCTGTTCCTGGCCTGTCGCCAGCCTTACGTAATCCTTCTCTCCTTCAAAATACAGGATGTCCTTTAATAAAATCTTCCTTAATGCTTTTCCGGATTTCACGAAAATAAAATCAGGGCCCTGTTCAGCAATTGGCAGATATTCCGGTCCGGGTTTTAAAAAATGCTGCTCTACTTTCTCGACTGATGCAAGGAAACGCTTTAAAGTGATGGGTTTAAGCAAATAGTCGATTGTCTGAAAAGAATAGCTTTCAACAGCATATTCGGAATAAGCAGTGGTGAAAACAATTTTGGTGCGGGGCGGCAATAAGGTTGCGAGCTCCATGCCTGTAAGCTTTGGCATATTAATGTCCAGGAAAATAAAATCAACCCGGTTCATCTTTAAAAACGCCAGCGCTTCCAGTGCATTATAACATTTCGCCTTCAGTACCCAGTTTGTGCTTTGCTTGATCAGCAGATCCACCAGGTCTACGGCGTCAGGCTCATCATCAATAATTATGCAGCTTAAATTCATTAAAGCGGAATTTTTAAAGACGCAGTGAATAATTCTCCTTCGTCATCAATAGTCAGTTCGAATTTGTCCCCGTATAACATCCTGAGTCTTTTGGTTAAATTAATGATCCCGAATCCGCCCGGTTCACCGCCGGCCTCCAGATCCACCCTACGATTGCGGGTGGTAAAAAACAGGTGATCATTTCGCTGGACCAATGAAATTGTTACCTGGTTTTGTTTTTTGGCTTTGTCGATACCATGTTTGAAAATATTCTCAACAAAGGTCATGAGCAGCATCGGGGGAATACGTAGGTCGGGGTTATATGCTTTCTCAAAATTAACAGACGCACCGTGCCGGATACGAATTCTTTCAAGCGCAATATAGTTCTCTATAAATGCAACTTCTGTAGATACCGGCACTTCATCCTTCGGGCTTTCATCAACAAAATAACGCATAATATCCGCCAGGCGTTCTATCAGGCCGGCTGACGGCGGATCAACCTTATAAACCCGGTAGTAAATACTGTTCAGCGCGTTAAAAAGAAAGTGCGGTTGAACCTGCGATTTGAGCAAATTAAGTTCAGCCTGACTCTTTTGCAAAAGGATTTCCTCTGTCTGCTGTTTCAAAGTGAAATACGCGATAGCAATACGAAAAACCAGGCTGAGAACATAGATCAAGATATTACCCGGAACATAACTCAGTAAAGTAAGCAAATTAAACGGGCCTGTTTTTATCAACAGAAAATGCTTGTAGAGGATAATGCCTGCGTAACCCTTTAGCATTCCCGTCAAAATTAAAAAGAACGCTACTGAAATTCCGTATGATACGAACCTTCCTTTTTGATAAAACACCGGATATAAGAACAGGATATTGCCATAAATAATGATTGCATACGTTGTTGCGCTGACTACAGTATATATGACTGTTTTAGGCAAACCGTCCATCGGCAGCAACGAAAAAAATATCAATAACAACACGGCGGTCCATATCAACACCTGGAACTGAACAATATTGGGTGCTTGCCTCCATATCTTCATGTTCAAAAATACTAACCTTATACGTTCTCATACGCTATTTTATGCCGTTGGGCCACTATTCTCTGCAATTGGGCTAAAAATTCAGACTGTCAGTTGAAAAACCCCGAAAAACCCACTCGTCGAATAAATAGCATTCTCCATTGGAAATTAAGGTAGCAGCGTCGAATAGATTATTGAGGCCGGTCTGTAAACAACACCTTTGATCATCAAAAATTAAACTCATGAAAAAAGTATCACTATTGCTTACAGTCCTGGCACTAACTTTTGTCAGCAATTCAGTATTCGCTCAATTTACGCAATCACAAATGGTAGCCGAATGGCAGCGGGCAAAAATATACACCAAAGCCTACCTGGATGCAATGCCCGAAGATGGCTACGGTTTTAAACCAACGCCGGAGATCCGCTCGTTTGCACAGCAAATGCTTCATTTATCGGATGCCAATTATGTCTTTGCTACTGTCGCAAGTGATAAACCAAACCCAATTGGCGAAACACTTGCTTCTCACAATGTTAATGAAAAAACGGCGTCACCGACGAAGGAAGCTACCACAAAAGCGGTAATGGATAGCTATGATTGGGTAATAAGCACACTTCAAAATATGACGCCCGATCAATTGCAGCAAATCACAAAGTTTGGCAAGCATGACAACATTACAAGAAGCGGATTATTCGCAAAGGCATTTGAACATCAAACCCATCAACGCGGCCAAACCACCATTTACCTGCGTTTAAAAGGCGTAACTCCGCCAGCGGAAGTGCTGTTTTAGTGAAATGCTAATTTTATTAGTATTTCATCGGAAGCGAGAAGCGAATTTATTTCGGTAACTTTTGGTTGCCAAATGGCATAGTTTTTTCACTTCAACTCAAAAAACAATATGGAAGCACTAAAATCTAAGGAAACGGCGAGCGTACTGGAAGACCTGATAAAAATCAACAATGACCGGATTGAGGGATATGAAAAGGCCCTTAAAGAACTTAAGCCGGAAGATACCGATTTACGCCTGCTTTTTTTAAGAGCCATCGATCAAAGCCGCAGGATCAAAATGATGCTGGGCAATGAGTTGCAGACGTTAAAGGAGAGCATTCCCTCCGGAACATCGGGGAGTGGCGCTATCCACAGGGCGTGGCTGGAACTGAAAGCTACGTTTACGGGGCATGGAAGACATGCTATTTTAGCGAGTTGTGAATTCGGAGAAGATGCCGCGCAAAAGGCCTATGAATCGGCTCTTGGCAGTGAACACCTGCCGGAATATCTTTCAGCTATCGTTCTCGAAGAAAAGCAGGACTTAAAGGCTTTTCATGACGAGATCAAAGCATTGAGGGATAAAAGCGCGTAGTCACCTAGGGTTGGCAATTTCTAAATTGAGGAAAAATGAGTAAATTAAAGGATGCGTCACTTCCTTCTCATCGGACTCCTTTTGCCGCTGGGCCTCCGGGCCCAGACCTTCAAAGCTGATATCAAGGACCTTTCCTTTATGACAGGCACCTGGGGCCAGCACCACGAATGGGGGGATATGGAAGAGTTCTGGGGACCGCCGATGGGCGATAACATGATCTGTAGTTACCGCTGCGTCAAAGCCGGGAAAATCCTTTTCTACGAATTTGTGGTTATTGAACAGTCGGACAGCGTCCCCGTGATGATCCTTCGGCATTTCAAACCGGGGAGCGTCGCCCGGGAGGAAAAGGATAAGCCGGAGCGATATCCCCTCGTGTCGCTGGACCGGGACAAGGCGGTGTTCGCGTCTCCTGCCGTGCGACTGACTTATCATAAAGTAGACCCGGACCATTTGGACATTTTGTTGGAAGAAAAGAAGGATACTGCTATCTTTCACTATCAGCGCTTATGATCGTCACTTCAATGCACCAGGATAGTTTATTTGGTCGCTATCGAAATTAACGCTACCTTTATGCTGTTAATTTGAGTTCTGCATCTGTATTGCCAATTTATCCCGCCTCACAATCTGGATTTCTTTCCCTCTACATTATTTGCTTTTCTCATTATCTTTTTATTTTTTTAATTGTTAAGTATGAACATTTATGTTTCTAATTTAAGCTTCAACGTACAGGATGAAGACTTGAGAGAATTTTTTGCTCCCTATGGTGAAGTAACTTCAGCGAAAGTTATCATGGACAGAATAACGAACCAATCCCGCGGATTTGGTTTCATTGAAATGCCTGATGAAGTCGCTTCCAAAAAGGCGATTGCTGAATTGGATGGCGCAACTGTCGAGAACAGGACCATTAAGGTAAATGAAGCAAGGCCTAAAGAGGAACGACCGGCTCGCCAGGATAACGAGCGCAGTTTCAACAACGCCAACAGCTACAATAAAAACAGATATTAATATTTGTCTAAATTGAATCAGAAGCCCCGCTCACCCGGGGCTTTTTTTATTTTAGTTCCGGGTAAGCTTTTCATTTGAACCGACCCGGCAATACACCCTAGTTGCCGCTAGGTATAACCACTTAAAAAGGCCAAATCCACCACCCCAGCTCCACACGGGATAAATTAATCAGCGTTTTATATGTAATTCTATGGAAACCACAGAGCACCATTACCGCGACCTTATCGACAATTTCACCGGCGTTATCTATTCCACCGATCCCGCCGGCATGATCGACTATGTCAGCCCCCGGGTACTCGACCTCACCGGATACGACGCAACCAGCGTAACGGGCCGGCATTTCTCCTTTCTTGTTTTGCCTGAAGACCTTCCGGCCGTATACGATCATTATACCCGGCAGCTCCGAAGTCGCACCCGCGAGACCACGCTCGAATTCCGGGCCCTCGCGCGCGACGGCGAGACCAAATGGGTAGAACAGATCGCGGTGCTGCGCGAAAAAGACGGGATCCCAACCGGCTTTCAATGCTTCGTCCGCGATATCTCCGAAAAGAAAGCCTTACAATCCGAACTCGGCATCGTAGAACGCCGCCTTCGCGAACACCAAGCCCTCATGGAATCCATTCTTGAAAATGCGAATGCCATGATCTTTGTCAAAGATACCACTGGTCGTTACCTCATGGCCAATCGCCGCTTTTACGAGACCATCCGGCGATCCGAAACCGATGTGCTCGGCCGGACTGACTATACTTTATTTCCAACCGCACAGGCCGATCGCTATAAAGAATTCGACAAACAGGTTCTTGCCAGCGGTCAGTCCGTAGCGAAAGAGGAAGTGCTGGATGGGTCCTCCGGCACCATTCATCTGCTGGTGACGAAATTTCCCTTACCCGGTAACGACGGCAAAATTGCCGGCATCGGCGGGATTGCCACTGACATCACCGATCGCGCCAGATATCAGCAGGCACTCGTAGAGGCACGCCAGGAGGCGGAGGATGCCCGGAAGATGCAGGAACAGTTTCTCGCCAACATGAGCCACGAGATCCGCACGCCCATGAATGGCATTCAAGGCATGACCCATCTGCTCCGGGACACTCCGCTTAACCCGCAGCAAGCCGAATTTGTCAGCCTCATCGGCCGCTCGGCCGGCAACCTGCTCGTTATCATAAACGATATCCTTGATTTTTCAAAAATAAAGGCCGGCAAACTGCAAATCGAACATATCGACTACCGGCTTGCCGACGTGGTAGACAACGTCCGGGGGCTGTTTAGCGATCGGATGGCCCGCAACAACGTACCGCTGTCCGTCACTGTCGACCCCGGAGTTCCCGAATGGATTCAGGGCGACCCGCATCGGCTGAACCAAATCCTCATCAATCTGGTCGGAAACGCGGTGAAGTTCACCAAACGAGGATCGATCCGCGTCAATGTTAAGATCGGCGAGCGACGCCCCGGGCAGGTCGTCCTCGAGTTCACCATCGCCGATGATGGGATCGGGATCTCCGGCGATAACCTTCAATCGATCTTTAATCCCTTTGAACAGGCGGGCGCCGAGGTCGCGCGCAAGTTCGGCGGAACCGGTCTTGGACTGGCGATCTGCCAACAGCTGCTAAAGCTACAGGGCGGTGACATCCAACTGACCAGCCAGGAGGGCGTTGGTACAACCGTTCACTTCCGCCTGCCCGTGGGTATGGAGCCGCCGATAGCGCACGAGCGCCCCCCGGTCATTGGACAGTTTGAAGGTTTTCTCGCGGACCTGAGATTTCTTGTCGCCGAAGATAACCCGATCAACCAGAAAGTGACCGAGCATGTTTTACGCAAGGCAGGAGCGGAAGTGACCATTGCGGGTGACGGCGAGGAGGCCATTCGGCTCCTGGCGACACAACGCTTCGATCTCATCGTCATGGACCTCCAGATGCCGGTGATGGATGGATATGCGGCCACCCGTCACATCCGACAAGTGCTACGTCTTGACACCCCCATCCTGGCCATGACTGCAAGTGCTATCAAAGGCGAACGCCTGCGCTGTCTTGAAGCGGGAATGAATGAGTATATGTCAAAACCGTTCGAGTTCGCTGACTTCTACCAGCGGGTAGGCGGAATGCTGAGGGCAACCAGCGAGCTACCGGTGTCCGATGTTCGCACCAAGCCAACCGGTGTCTTTGATCTCTCCCTACTCTCGGAAGTCGGCGATGAGGACTATGTACGTGACATCGTCCAAACGTTTATCGACAGCCTCCCCATCCAACTCGCCGAACTGGAAACCGCGATGAGCGCCGCCGACCCGGACCGGATCTATTTGATCGCCCACCGCTTGCGGGGCAGTACCGGTATGCTCCAGGCAACTGCGGTTTCGGACCGCCTCGGCCGCCTGGAGCGGCTGGCCAAAGAAAAGGCCGACTGCCGGAGCCTCGTAGAAGAATTACTTCCGCGCTTCGAGCAATTGCGGAGCGAACTTCGGGATTACCTATCACGAAAAAACCTCAACCATGAACATACTTGTTGCTGATGACGAGCCGATGCTGGTCCGCGCAATCGAAGGGCGGCTCAGGAAGGAAGGGTATACCGTCCAGTCTGCGTCGGACGGCCAGCAGGTCCTGGAACAGATTGCCCGCCAGGCGCCTGACCTCATTATTACCGATATTATGATGCCTTATGCGTCGGGCCTGGAGATCATCGCGGCCGTAAGGTCGTTACCCGGAAAAAAGGTGCCGGTGATCATCCTCTCGTCAATGGGCCAGGAAGATGTGGTACTGGAGGCCTTTCAGCTTGGCGCGGATGATTACATTACCAAACCATTCAGTCCTAACGAGCTTTCGGTGCGGGTTCGAAGATTGTTGACCGCCTAAACCCTCCCGCCATGCAAGCTTTTCTCCTCCGCTCTATGCTCGTGGTGCTCCTGCTGCTCGTAGGGCTCATCGCCTTCATGCTGCTGTACTTGCTGCGGCGGGCAGCGCTGGAGCGAAGGAATACCCGCTGGCGCGTACATTTCTCCAGCCTCATCCAACGCGCCATCGATTGGGAAGGCGCCGAAGGCGATCGGCTGCCGGTCACGTTTAGGGCAAGCAGGTCTCTGAAGCGCCCCGCCGCCCGTCAACTATTAATAGCCGAGCTCATCACCGGCAAAAGGGCCCTCTCCGGCTCAGCCGGCGCCAACCTGGTGCGTCTCTACTCGCAACTGGGCCTCGGAGCCGACAGCCTCCGCAAACTGGCCAGCCCGGCCTGGCACCGGCAGGCGCAAGGCGTGCAGGAGCTTGCCCTCATGGAGCAGCGAAACCAGGTCGCCAGAATCTACCGGCTGACGAATGCGCCCAACGAGATCATCCGCACGGAAGCGCAGGCGGCCATCGTGCAATTATACGGGTTTGAAGGCCTTCGGTTCCTCGACGTGCTGGTGCGCCCGCTATCGGAGTGGCAACAGATCCACCTACTGCGGCTGCTCTCACGAACACCGGGCACGCCATCCGGAAAGCTGCGGGAGTGGCTGCGGTCAACCAACCCAACCGTCCGCGACTTTGCCCGGAAGCTGACCGCCGAACATCACCTCGAAGACATGCTGGACGAGGAGATCCAACAAACCGAATAAATGCGCTCCGTTGTCTCCATATTATCAGATGGGCTGATGACCGGGCTTTGGGCCTACAGCATCACGCTGCTCTCATCTTATCTCGCCATCGGCATTTTTGCCATCCTCGAAATGCGCCGCTACTGGCGGCTGATCTCCTTCACGGACTATTCACTGGTGGCGGGCTCGCCGCAAGCGCCAGGCATGAGCATCCTCGCGCCGGCATATAATGAAGGCGCGACTATCGTCGAGAATGTCCGGTCGCTCCTATCACTCCACTACCGCAACCTCGAGCTCATCGTCATCAATGACGGCAGCAAGGATAATTCGCTGCAACAACTGATCGATCACTATCAGCTAGAGCGGACGGACTGGCCGGTGACGGGTAGCCTGGCTACAAAACCTATCCGCGGCATCTATAAAAGCGCGAACCCCGTGTTTCATCGCCTGCTCGTCGTCGACAAAGAGAATGGCGGCAAGGCAGATGCGCTAAATGTCGGGATCAACGTCGCCTCGCAACCCTACATCGTTTGCATCGACGTAGACTGTATCATCGAACAGGACGCCCTGCTCAAGATGGCCAAACCGTTTCTCGACAGCACCGGTAAGCGCGTCATTGCCTCGGGCGGTGTCGTCCGGATCGCCAACGGCTGCGAAATCCGTAACGGACGACTGGTAAAAGTCAAGCTTCCAAACGATTTTCTCGCCCGCGCGCAAACCCTGGAGTATTTTCGCGCCTTCCTTTTGGGCCGCATGGCCTGGAGCCGGCTCGACGCCCTGCTGCTGATCTCCGGCGCTTTTGGGGCTTTTGATAAGGAGATCGTGATCGCCTGTGGGGGCTACAACCACGCTACCGTTGGGGAGGACATGGAACTGGTGGTACGGATGCGGCGTTATATGGAAGAACGGCGGCTGCCCTACACCGTGACCTATATCCCCGACCCACTTTGCTGGACCGAAGCGCCATCCAGCTATAAGATCCTCGGACGGCAGCGCAACCGTTGGACGCGCGGAACGATCGAGACGCTCCGCATGCACCGCATCATGTGCTTCAACCCGCGCTATGGGCGGCTGGGGCTGCTCAGTTTCCCCTACTGGTTGTTTTTCGAGCTGCTGGCGCCGCTGGTGGAATTCACGGGCGTACTGGCGACGTTAGTAGTCGCGGCGCTCGGTGGCTTGAACGTCCCCATGTTCCTCGCGCTGCTGGGGTTCATTGTGTCCTTTGGCATTCTCTTCTCTTTTTTTGCCATCTTGATGGAAGTCATGACCTATAACCAATATAAAAATACCAAGGACATCCTTCGGCTGGCGCTGACCGCAATCCTCGAGCCAGTCCTGTTCCATCCCTTTGTCGTCTGGTCAGCCATCCGCGGGAATATCGACCTGCTTCGGAAAAAGAAGGGCTGGGGCGAAATGACCCGAAAAGGTTTCGCGGCACCGGAACCTAAACCCAACATTTATGCGAATCCGTGACTATCTCCGCCGCGCCGCCTCCCAATGGGTCGCAAGCCTGATCTTATTGCTTGCCCTCGTCACCATCGAATTCGTCTGGCTGCGTTCCACAGACGACGTCCGCGGAAATATCGCGTTACTCCTACCCGTCTGCTGGCTCAACGCGGCAATCGGTTGGCTGGAGCTCGGCGCTCCGGCCCTGCTGTTGTGTCTGCCCGTTGCGTTCATCTCACTAGCGGCCGCACGACGAACCCTGACCGTCCTGTTACTATTGCTCCTACTGGTCCAGGTCCTGCTCACCGTATATTTCGCCAAGGCTTCCGTGCCGCTGGGCGCCGACCTCTACGGCTATTCCCGGGCCGAGATCCGCCAGACCGTCGGCGCCGCGGGCGGCCCCTCGTGGATCGCCTGTGTGATCGGCGCGGCAGCGTTGGTCGCAGCAGGCTGGTGGCTCCTTCAAATAGGCCGTCAATCGGGGAACCGCTGGCTGGTCGTCGTGGTGGTATTAACAGGCGGAACTCTGCTGTTTACAGGTTGGCCGGGTTTGAGCGCTGGTGAAACGGAATTCACGAGAAATCTCGTGCTCGACAAGACAGGGTTTTTCCTGTGGGAAAGCTGGCGCTATTGGTATCCACCGGTGGCCGAGACGGATATCTATGCGGAAGGCTATATCGCCGCCGACGCCGCGGGAGACCTCCGCCAGCGACATTATTTTTCGTCGCCGGACTATCCCTTTCTGACCACCGACACCGTAGCCGATGTGCTTTCCCCTTTTCTTCGCCGCGACACCCGGCCGCCGCATCTGGTGATCATCCTCGTGGAAGGGCTTGGCCGCGCCTTTACCAACCAAGACGCCTATCTCGGAAATTTCACCCCTTTTCTGGATTCGCTGTCCAGGCAAAGCCTTTATTGGGATAATTTTCTCAGCGCTGGCGGCCGCACGTTTGCCGTCCTGCCGTCGGTGTTGGGGTCGCTGCCATATGCGCGGCAGGGTTTTATTGCCCTCGGTGCAGACATGCCTCCCACGCTATCGCTGGATAAAATTTTGCAAACAGACGGCTACTCGACCAGCTTTTATTATGGCGGTGACGCGCAGTTTGACGGCATGAAGGATTTTTTGCAGCATGACTCAATAGAGGAAATAAAAGATGGCGAAACCTTTCCAACGCAGTATCTAAAAATACCGGCCCGGGACGGCTTTTCCTGGGGCTATAGCGACCCCGAGCTTTTCCGGTATTGGCTCAACAGCCAGCCCCTGTCGGCATCCACTCCACAGCTAAGCGTCATATTAACCGTTTCAACCCATAGCCCCTTTCTACTCAATGAACCGGCCCTGTGGCAGCAACGATTCGAGCATCGCATGACCGAGCTGGGATTTGACGATAAGGCGAAATCGGAACACCGGCTTTACCGGGACCAGTATGCGAGTATACTTTATACCGATGAGGCGCTTCGGGCCTTTTTCGACGCCTATTCCCGCCGCGCCGATTTTGCGCATACCGTGTTTCTGATCACGGGCGATCACCGGATGCCCGAGATCCCGATGCGCGACAAGATCGACCGGTTTCACGTGCCCTTGATTGTCTACTCGCCGCTCCTGCAACGAAAAGCTGTATTTCATTCTGTTTCGTGCCATCTGGACATCGCTCCCAGCCTATTGGCCTGGCTTCGTCACGCCTATGGCCTTCAAGTTCCCAACGCAAGCGCCTGGGTAGGCGACGGTTTGGACACCGCATTCGCATTCCGAAACGTCCATCAATACCCGCTGATGCAAACCAAGACGGACCTCGTGGATTTTGTCGCCGGGGAAAATCATCTCAACAACGGGAATCTATTCCGCCTGCATGCGGATCTGAGTGAAGACGCGATGGCCGACGATACGATCCGGTCAACCCTCCAAGGCGGAATGGAAGCCTATCGCGAGCGAAACAATCGATGGCTGCAAACCCGGCGGCTTTGGCCTGACACGGTACTCCGGCGCTACCGGGTCCGGGCCCGATGATATTCGGATTCCAGGATAGCGGTGAGTAACGGCCGGTAGAAGTCCCAGAAGAACGGAGTACGGTCGCCGTCCGATACCTTCCCGTGGAATATATTCTCAAAAAATGCAGCGCCTTTGAAATAGCTGCTCTTATACCCGACCGGATTGTCACAGAAATCACCCGAGAAATAATAGAAACCATAATCCGCACCAAGATGCCGTAATATAGCCGGACAGCGCGCCCGAATTCCATTCTCCTCCAGCAGCCTCGCACCATCCGGGTTGACCTCGATATCAAACACCGCCAGCGTCTCATTGGGACCCGCCGCCGTATCCGGCTCCAGCACGTCGAACCAGAAAGGATACCCGATTGAATCCGGCAGCCCAAGGCCCTTAGCCGCAGGGGTCGTTTTGATGCAGGGGACAGCCCTCCGCAACGTCGTACCGGCCTCCAGTACCACCACACGCCCGTCATTATTCACCCAGGCCACCCCATCGTGGTGAAAAGGCCATTTACCCGAATGTGCGGCGCGATAATTGTCCACCAGCCACCGCGGCAGATCAGGATTCCGCATCGTATCCAGCAACGGGAAATAGCGGGTCGTCCAGCCCGACCAGTGAAGCCCATACAACGACTCAAACTCTCGCCTAATCGGCTCCGGGGTAGGCGAGCCGATGGAATTTAACTCCGCGATGGCCGTTTTGTGCCGTGCTTTCATCGTCCGCAAAAAAGCGATGTCCTGCTCGCTCATCCCGCCGTATAAGAGGGTTGACCGGCTGCCCGGCGGCAACCGCCCATACCACTCCGCCGTATAAACGCCATAGGTATCCGTAAAATAGGCCAGATCGGCATCCGTGGCCAACCGTTCGAGATCCTCGGGCCTAAATCGTTCCAGACCCTTCAACCGGTAGTGACGATCGCTGCCGGGAAAAAAGCCAAAGTAGTCGGCGCCCGGCCCATACCCCCGCGTAGCCGTCTTTGTAAACCGCTCCTGGTTCAACACCCAATCAAGCGAAAGATGCTCCTGGGGAGATGGGCCCGATACCGTTTTGTCGATGATAGCCACTGTGAGTCTGCGCTTCGGTTGCAGCCACCACGCCAGCCAAAGCCAGCCCGGCAGAAGCAGAAAGGCCGCAAGCAAGGAAAGGAGGATTTTCTTTTTCATGGCGGATGGCGTTAGAACCTGTATAGATAGCCGCACCCGAGATCCCATTGATGACCATGCGTGACGGAGAGGTATTCCTGGTAGAGCCATTCGAGGCTTGCGAAAACGATATGCCGGCGGAAGGCATGCCGCCACCCGCCCTGGAGTTTCTGCGTGCTCAGCCGGTAAGAAGCGTCCAGCTGGATATTGTTCGTATTGTCATCTGGCGAAAGCCCTGTTCCGGCTGCAGCAAAGACGTAATCATCCGCACCTCCATTGTAGTAACGCACGGTGACCGTAACCGACTGCGACGCGCCCCCCTGGCCGGGAACAACCCAGCACCGCGCGTTAAACCACCAGCTTCGGTAGTATTTCCCCAGGGAAAACGTGTAAAGGACCGTAGGACCGCTAAAATACAAGTAACGGAACCCGATATCCGCTTCCGTAGCGTGGGCTAGATTAGCATAGAGCGACGCCCCACCCCGCCAGCCGGGGAAGACACCCATATTCGGCGAATAGCCCAGATCGAGATAGCCATAGAAGGTATGCGAGATATGCGGATAAGCCTCCGCTTCAAACTGCACGCCATTCTCTTGAAAGCGGTTGGCATAATTGACCCAACCGATCACCGAGCCAAGCGGCATCGCGCGGGAATATTCCAGGCTCGCGAGCTGCCAGGGATCTTTATACTGCCGGTCGAAATAGATATAATCATAGCTAACGCCAATCTTGTCACGCGCCGAATCGGCGCGTTGGCGATGCAGCCCCGCCAGCAGTTTATCCCGCTGCTGCCGTAAGACCGTCGATTCAGGATGAGCCTGCAAGCCTTTTTCACAAAGTGCAATGGCCCGCCGGTCCTGACCATTCCAGGATTCCAGGTTCGACCACGCCATATAAGCATCCTCATAACCAGGATGGTCCCGAAGCGCCTGCGCAAAGGCTTCACGTGCGCTGTCCGGGCGGTGCGTCCAGGAATAGAGACGGCCCAGGAAAACCCGGTAGTCAGGATCGCTGGGTGACCCTTCCACCGCCAGTCTGCACGAAGCGATAGCCGCCGGGTAGTCCTTTTGGTCAAACGCTTCCCCCCGGGCCCGCCGGAACAGAGAATCCGCGGAAATCCGGGATTGCGCGTCCGCCGACAAGGCGGCAAGCAAACAGCTCAGCAGGATAAGAATGGTTGGCGTGGTCTTCATTCTGAACGGGTCATCCTCATAAAACGCCAAACCGTTGCTTATCAAGGCCGTCGGGACCCGCTATTTTAGGGTTTTAGGTGCAAATACTTAGAGTACTAAAAAGTGGTTGGTTAAGGGATACGGGATCTTTCACTTTCAAGGGCTTGTACATATGCCCTCATCAGCTTCGAGTAATAAGCCGAACTCTGTGTAGTGTAAGGCTTGTTATTAACGCGGTCAGTAACTGTAAAGGAGTCCGGCGGGTACTGTTTCAGTTCACCTGCATCGATGAGCTTATACGGACCCATATAATTTTCCGAAAAATTCTTTCGAAAATACTTGTCATAGCCCCAGTCTGAAGGGTGCTTAAAAAAACGAGTGAGGCGAACAACGGAAAAGAATTTGCTAATTTGCGTATCATACCTGAGATCGTTTGGGGGTCCAGAGAATTATTGCATTTACCGAATATGTTTGTTCCATAACCGCAATTTAGGCTTAATCCGAAGATTGTTTAATTTGCAAGTGAATCAATGACGCGGCGGGGACTGAAAGCTGATTGCTACGGTAGTGGCCATTATTCTTATTTTCTATGCAATATTTAGTTTGCGCAGCAAGACCTTTTTGGCAGTGATCTTTTTAGAGATTGTTATGAATATTTCAATTACATATTATATGGAACATGAAATGGACAGGAAAATAATTTATTCGTCTCCGGAATTAGTTAGCAATGATCTAGATAATGTTGTAGAAAAGCTTGAAATATATAAAACCAGAAAAGGCGGTTTTCCCGAGAGTTTGCAACAACTTCAAAAAGAGTTTCCAAATATAAACATTGGAGATACTCTTCTATGGAGCACTATTTCAAAAGTTAAATTTGGATATTATTATTATCAGAGGAAAGACGGCAAATTCATCCTATTTTCAACCGGATGGGACAGAATACCTTTTACTGAAGATGATATTTATCCTCACGACCCTTTCAATAAATATCCTCATCTAAAACTATCGCGCTACCGCGCAATGCGCATCACGTCCGAAGCCCATAAGTGTATCCCCTAATTACATAAGAAAGAATCCGATTTTCGTATGCGTAGTTTCACGCGATTTCTTACAGATTATGAATTTTTCTAATTACACGCCTATCGCCATTTTGAAATTCTTGGCGAAGGCCTTGGAATTGTTCAACAATCATTTTGATATTAAAATCTATTTGCATTAACAATTGAGGGCCGTATTTTCCGAAGACAAAAATGCGGATAACCTCTGTCGTCAATTAGGAATTGAAACAAAAAAGTTTTTACTTCAATACTTGAAAGCCTGCCCGAAAGTTTACCATTAACGCTATTAGATAACCAAACCTTTGCTCCATGAACCCCACAAACCAGCAGACAACGTCTCCGCCCTAGCCATCCAACTCCCCGAAATCGGCCGCCCTTTCAAGTCAACCGGCACTCACTACCATCACGTCAATAAATTTTTCTTCCCAGGCGATTTTACTTACCTGTTAAATCGGATACTTCGAGTATATCGTTAACCATTATCCTTTTAAAACGCTTGAAGCATCTTTCGAGCATCAATTAACCATTATATCTTTTTTCTAAACACGGTGTTATGAAAACAACAAAAGTTGTTGCAGCAAAAGCTGTTGCACTGCCTGCCAGAATCAGCGGTTTCAGGACATTTCAATTGTTATATCAGTTATTAATCAATTCCTGGGTCGCGATACCCGCCGTATTCTTCTACCGACAGGTCTCCGAGAACTTGAGCAATATCCCAGTTATGGATGACTTCAACATGCCGTTAGAATTCGTAATGAAGGTATCAAAGGCAGATCTCTGGGGGAAACTGGGGCTTATCTTTGGCCAATATTCTGAACACCGGCTAGTACCGTCCAAGCTGCTTTATGTCGCATATTACTATCTCACCGGCGAAATTAATTTCAGAACAATAGGGATTATAGGGGATTTACAACTGGTGATGGTTGCTTTTGCGGGATTGCATTTTATCAGAAAATTTATGCCGGACTCATGGAAAATTCCTGCTATCATTTGGATGCTGCTTGTCTTTGACCTAAACACCTATGAGAATGCCGACATGTGCATGAATGCCGTCGGAAATTACGGCGTTTGCTGCTACTTCTTTGCGGCGCTTTATTTTTATGACAAGAGCAACAAGTTGATTCCTCTTGCGATCTTATTTCAATTCCTTTGTATTTTTTCAAATGGAAACGGTTTAGCCGCCGGAATATTTATAGTGGTGTTCAATTTCGCTAATTCCCGTCGAAAATTAGTCGTAAGTTCGATCGTAACCGCAGTGTTTACAGGGTTATACTTTATCAACTATCACACAGTTACTCTGCCGAACAAAGTACCGTTCGATATCAATATTCTTATCACCTATTTTGTCCGCCAGGCGGGCGCACATTTCAGTTTTGACAATAGTATGGTCATCGGAATGCTGATCCTAGGACTTCTTATTTTCCTATTCCCATGGCGGAGGATCATTGATCCAAAGTTTGCACCGATATTATGCATCTTTCTCTTCAGCATAAGTACAATGGTCCTCGCTGCGGTATTCCGCTCGTGTTATAAAGATGCCCAGTTTCAGACTTCCCGTTATCTCCTTTATCCGCAAATGATGATCGGATGCCTTTGCATATTCCTATGGATGAAACTTCGCTCAACAGCACAAAGGAGGATCGGCGGGACCATATTGTTGTTCCTAATGTTCATCACCTACGGGGCTAATTTTCGATTTGGCCAATTGGGTTTTGAACGTACGAAATACCGGGCAGAGACGCGAAAATATTGGCATCCAGAACCTGCCTCTGCGGCAGCAATCTGTAAAGAGGCTTGCGAGGAAGGGATATACTGTATTGATGACAACAGATGAATTTCGCTCGAGTTGTTGATCTTTTGGTTTTGCAAAAGTGTAAATGCCCGTAGCTTCGCGCTCCCCCGCGCCTCTTCCCCACGAAAGCTTGTAGAAAACCTTCTTCAACCGTGGGTCACCAAACGTGGTAGAAGGGGGTAAAAAGGGAGTATAGTTGACCTACCAAAAAAAGAAACCCGTTGAATTTCAACGGGTTGTGTGCCATTTTAGTGCCCAGGACTGGATTCGAACCAGCACACCTTGCGGCGCTGCTACCTGAAAGCAGTGCGTCTACCAATTTCGCCACCTGGGCATCCTACGTCTGGAAGCCAAAGCCGCTTTTCGTACGGGGGTGCAAATATAAGAAAAGATCAAACCGCCCCCAAAAAAGTTCCGCTTTTACCCCGACACCGGCGCCGCCGCTGCTTCTTCCTCTACCTCAGGGATCTCCCCTACGCGCCGCGCCGCATTCCACCCGATGAGCAGCACGCCGATGATCACCAGCACCGTTCCAATCACCTGCTCTGCAAAGATCGGATCCCCCAGCACCCAGTGCGCCTGAAGGATCGTCGAGACCGGCCCGATACTCGTCACGATCGCCGCATTATTGGCCCCAATCCGCTTCATACCCGCCGACAGCATATAAGACGGGATCACCGTAGCCACCAGCGCCAGCGCAAGGCCATAACCCCACAGCAGGCCGCTGCCCGCACCGGTCGGCAACGCCGCATGTTCGCCCAGCGCCTGCCGTACAAAGAAATGCGTCAACACTCCCAATGTCGCCGTAAGCATACTATAGGTTGTGAACTTCGCCGCCCCAAGCAGCGGCACCATCCGCCCCGTCCCCGATAAGTAGAAGGCATAGGTGATCGAACACAGGAAGACCAGGAAGCTGCCCCAATAGAAATGCGGGTTGCCAGTATCGATCCGCAGCTCCCCAAAATAGGCGATGCCGATACCGGTGTAACTCAGGACCAGTGCCAGCACCTGCGCCCGGGTGATGCGCTGCCGGAATAAAATAGCATTGATGAGCACCGCAAAACTTGGGTAAAGGAACAGGATCAGCCGCTCCAAACCCGCCGAGATATATTGAAGTCCAATGAAATCAAAAAGACTGCTCAGGTAGTAACCCAGAAGGCCCAGAACGATCACCCACACCCACTGCCGCGGCTTTATCCGCACATTCCCCGACTTCCGGCTCCCCCACAAGGCAGTCAGTAAATAGAATGGCAGCGACAACAGCATCCGCAGCGTCAGTAAGGTCAACCCGTCCGTGTCTGTATGGCGAAAGGCCAGCTTCACCAAGATCGCCTTCGTCGAGAACAGCACCGCTCCCGTGAATGAGATCAGAAATCCCTGCCATTTGATCCCATCAGCCACGCCCGGTTTCATATCGCCACATTGAAATCCCGCAGCGCGTCGTTCAAACTTGTCTTCAAATCCGTGCTCGGCTTGCGCTGGCCGATGATCAATGCACAGGTCACCTGGTATTCCCCGGCCGGAAACTTCTTCGGATAGGTACCCGGGATCACCACGCTGCGCGCTGGTACCCGCCCTTTATATTCCACCGGCTCGGACCCGCTGACGTCGATGATCCGCGTGGACTGTGTCAGCACCACATTGGCGCCCAGCACAGCTTCCTTTTCCACGATCACTCCCTCCACTACAATGCTGCGGCTGCCCAGAAAAGCCCCATCTTCTACAATCACCGGCGAAGCCTGGAGTGGCTCCAGTACGCCGCCGATCCCAACTCCGCCGCTGAGATGCACCCCTTTTCCGATCTGGGCACAGCTGCCCACCGTCGCCCAGGTATCCACCATCGTCCCCTCACCCACATAAGCGCCGATATTCACATAGCTGGGCATCAGTACGACGTTGCGCGCCAGGTAAGCGCCATAACGTGCAACGGCATGCGGCACGGCCCGTACGCCAAGGTCAGCGTAATTTTTCTTGAGCTCCATTTTGTCATACCACTCGAAAGGATCCAGTTCCCAGGTCTTCATCCGCTGCAGGTTAAAATACAACAGGATCGTCTGCTTTACCCACTCATTCACAACCCAGCCTCCCGACGACGGTGACGCCACCCGCAAGCGGCCTTTGTCCAGCTCTTCCATGATCCGCAGGATCGCATCCCCATACCGGTCATCAAATATCAGGTCCCGATTTGCCCAGGCTTCCGCGATCAATTGTTGCTCTTCCATATTAGCGCGTTTATGTTGGATGCAAACTTAGTATTTTTGCCGCCAATTATATCATATGCCCCCCGACGCGGACATTCAACATTGCCTCTCCGTCCTCCGATCCGGCGGCCTCATCCTGTATCCTACCGATACCATCTGGGGCATTGGCTGCGATGCCACCAACCCTGAAGCCGTTAGTAAAATATACGCACTGAAACAACGGGCCGAAACCAAAAGCCTCATCGTCCTGGTGACCGACCCACGCGATATCCTCAAGCACACCAGTCAGCCCGATCCACACATTTTCGATTTTCTGAAGACCGTGACGAAGCCCACCACCGTCATCTATGAAGGCGCTATCGGCCTGCCCCCCAACCTCATCGGCGCCGACGGCACGATTGGGATCCGACTCGTCAACGAAGACTTCTGCCGCCACCTCATCAAACGTTTCCGCAAACCCATCGTTTCCACTTCTGCGAACATCAGCGGCGAACCAGCGCCCGCCTTCT
>DATMLR010000166.1:0-6144 GCA_035570015.1 Puia sp. | reverse complement strand
CGATGCCCGCCTCCGGATTTATACCCGCCCGCAGCCCAACACCCCAACCCCGCCAAACAACAGATCCCAGCTAACCATATCCTTCTCATGCGTATCACCAATTGAGGTTTTGTACCAGCTTCGGATTAAGCACGAGCTCCTGCTGCGGGATCGGTAAATACTCATTTTTGCCCGCCGTAAAAGTCGCTCCCGACAGCACACACCCGACGCCACGCGTCTGCTCCACCTGCTCATACGCATTCAGGTATGTAGCCGCTATCCCCCACCGCACCAAGTCGAAGAATCGGTGCCCTTCTTCCGCAAATTCCAGTCGCCGTTCGAATCGTACCGCATCCCGCGCATAAGACTGACTGGTCCATGTCGTGTTGTACAGCGCCATACTGTAATGCGCTGAAGGAAATCCCGTGGAATTATCGATCGTTTCCGTACACCCGTTCATTGCCCTGGACCGGATCATATTGACATAAGCCCTCGCCTGCTCCAGACTCCCCACTTCCACTTCACACTCGGCCGCCCACAACAGTACATCAGCATACCGGATAATATTGTAGTTGACCGCTCCATTCCCTTCGTAGTCATACCCGATATAAGGATTGTAGGCAATCCCCATCTCGCTTTGCTTATACATGTTTTTGATGTTGAGATACGGTCCGCCAAACGTCTGATCATAGATCCAGCTTTGCCCCGGGTCTACCCCCCAATCCAGGAAAGGCACACCCCGACGCCCGACCGACCAGTCCAGCCGCGGATCGACCGTACTCTGATAGGGAATAAACGGCGTTGAAGATGAGACTCCGTCATCATTCGTCATATTCGTCACATTCGACGTATCATTTCCCGATCCGTCCATCATCGGCAACCCATTGACATCCGTTTTAAAGGCATTGACGCAGTTAAAGGAAGGCTGTTTCCAGTATCCATAATAGACATCGGACCCCTGGTAGTACAGCGGAGAAACTCCCGTCTCGCCCACATTCGCGTTGATGGGTATGCTGGCCTGGTCAACAGAAAACTCGATCTGTAAAACCGACTCCGAGTTGTTTTCCGTAGCGGCGTCAAAATTATCATGGTAGCAGGCCGTCAACGCATACGCTACCCCCTGCGAGTTTGCCCCACTGGTGATGATTGTATCCAGCAGCGCCTTTGCCGCGGTATAATTCTGCTCGAACATATAGCACTTTGCAATATAACAGGCCGCCGCCCATTTGTTCGCCTGCCCCGCCATCGGTTGGGTCACCGGCAGATTGTCGTACGCAAACCGGAAATCTGCCTCTATTTGCGGCCAAATGCTGGTCGTATTCGGCAGACTGTTGAAATTGGTCACCGTCTCATCCACATACGGTACATTATTCCACAATTTCTTGGCGTCAAAATGGAAATGTCCCCGCAGGAACCGCGCCTCCGCGATCGCCTCCGTCTTCTCCGCGGCATTCATATCCGTGGCGTTGTTCGTCGCAATGATCACCGCATTTGCCCTGGCAACACCGTCATAATCAGCAGTCCACTTGGCGTCAACAAAACTCGTTGTCGGCAAAACCTGGTAGTTCTGAATATTCAGCGCATCCGGAATGCCGGCGGGCAGTCCTCCACCTCCCGTTCCGCCCACATAGCAATCACCCGAAGTAATATCGCCCCAGATCCAGTTCGTCCCCGCCGTGCTCCACCATGTACTCTTCACATCCATCCCCGTCAGATCGTGATAGGCGCCCACCAATAGTTGCTGAACCCCTGCCGAGTTGTATAGCTTGTTTTCTGTTAATGCATTCCCTTGCGGTGATACATTCAGAAAGCTCTTGTTGCATGAACCGCCGATCAGCACAACGGCAGCAACAACGATCGGAAAAAATATCTTTTTCATATTTAAATGTCTTTTTTGTTATGATCTTATAATCCAAGATTAACCCCGAACAGGAACTTCCTCGAGATCGGATATGCCGTCCCGTAATCGATTCCCAGATCGCTGGGCGCCCCGTCGTTGACTTCCGGATCGAGACCACTGTAATGCGTAATGGTGAAAACGTTGTACGCCTGCACATATACCCTCAGCCGGCTGATCCCCTTGATCTTCGGGAAGGTATATCCCAGCTGCATTTGCTTGACCCGCAGATAGGAGCCGCTTTCGACAAAAAGACTGGAAGGCGAAACATCATTCACACTGAGGTCCTGCGAATAGATCGGCAGCTTGGCATTCGGATTTGAGGGCGTCCACGTATCCAGCGACCCCTGTACAAGCCCGCCTTGCCCCGCGATCGCTACATTCGGGAACATCGTAAGGGCCTTCGCCAGATTGTAGATCTTATTCCCATACACCCCCTGCAGGAGGATTCCCAGATCGAATCCCCTATAGTAAAGGTTGAGGTTGTATCCATACGTAAACTTTGGATTTGGATTGCCGATAAAAGTCTCATCCCGCGTATCAATCATCCCATCCCCGTTCAGGTCCTTGTATTTGACATGCCCTAACGCATTCGTCGACGTGATGCCGAATTGTGATTCGGTTGCATGCGACGATACATCCTGCGCATTCTGGTAGTATCCCTGGAAGACATATCCATAGAAGCTGGACACCGGGCGCCCGATCGCTACCTCCGTCAGCGAAGTATGATCCCCCGATCCATAGTAGCCGCCGGCGATGGAATCACCCAGCACCCCATCGATATAATTCACCCTGCTCCGGTAAGTAGCGACATTAAATGCCATATCGAATTTGACCGGGCCGATATGATCCGCGTATCCCATTTCCAGCTCAACACCCTTGTTCGAAAAATTCATTACATTTTCGATCGGCGACAAGGCAGAGCCCGCCGTCCCGGGAGAAGGCGGCGCATACAACAGCCCCTTTGTCACCTTATCGTACCAATTAAAGCTGCCCGTCAGCTTGTTATTGAACAAGGCCGCATCGAAGCCGACATTCGTCGTGATATTGCTTTCCCAATGTATATCCGGATTGCCCAGCTGATAGGGGAAATAACCGGTCATTGAACTCGTGTTTGTTCCAGCCAGATCATAGCTGCCAAACGGCCCCGAAGACAACGTTCCTAGATAAAGTCCTGATGCGATCGCATCATTCCCGGTTGATCCATATGACGCCCTCAGCTTCAGATCATCCAGCCATGTCAACTTCTCCATGAAGTTTTCCCCCGAGATCCGCCATCCGCCGCTAATCGCGCCGAAATTTCCATACCGGGCATCCGGGCCGAATTTGGACGACCCATCCCGCCGCCCGGTAGCAGTAAACAGGTACTTATCCAGCCAGGCATAGGTCACGTTCGCAAACTCCGAAGCACTTGTGTAGACATCTCCGCCGCCACCGACTGCCGGCGTAACATAGGCCGCAGACCCCGTATTTCCGTTGCCCAGGTATTCGGTGTTACTGGAAGGATACCCGATATTCCCAGTCACCGCAGAGCTGTTCCGATTGACGTATTGCCTCGCCTCATAACCCGCAAATGCTGTTATCCGATGGATATTATTGATCGTAATCGAATAAGCAACCTTGTTCAACCAACGCCAGTCCGTATAATAGCCGCTCCCTTCGCCAAAGGAATTGATCGTATCCGAAAGCGGTTCCTGGAATAACGCGGGATTGTAATAGTGATACTCGTTCGGCTCGAACTGAAATCCGATCTGGTTCGTATAGATCAGTCCCTTGATCGGTTCGACCTCCGCATAAGCCGTCCCCAGGATCGACTGGCTGTAATTCTTCGAAGCCGTTGAATAGAACCGGCTGGTATAGGGATTGCTGCCGCCAAGCACCGTCGTTCCTTTTGTCCCCGCCAGATTGCCTTCAATATCATACAGCGGCAACAACGGCGACAATTCATACAGGGCTGCGATGTCATTGTTGAAATTGCTGCCGAAATTGCTCCCCCCTGTACGGCTTTCAGTATTGGACGTACTATAGGCCAGATCGATATTTTCCCCGACCCGTAGCCAGGGCTTGACCTTGAATTGTGTATTCACCCGCAAGGAAAGCCGCTTGAAATAAGAATTCAGCAACGTACCCTGATCGTCGAGGTAGCCCATCGAAATAGCATAGCTGCTCTTGTCGGTCGCTCCGCTGATGCTCAATTGGTTGTTCTGGGTCAGTGCCGGCTTGAAGAGTAGCTTCCACCAATTGGTCCCCGCCTGATTCGCCTTCAGGATCCGGTAATTTTCCAGGTTGTATAGCGCAGGATTGGCCGCAGGATCTCCCGCCATGACCCCGATGTTCGCGTTGCTCCCTTCGACGATATAGTCGGGCAGCACAGGAGTAGTCCCCGTCCCATAGAAGGTAGTCGGCTGCGGACTTTGCGTTGGACTCGAATTAATAAAGGAATTATATAACGCATCTGCCTGCTGCTGCGGCGTGATCATCTTCGGCAGCTTGATGGGCGCTTCTTGTCCTACGTATGTATTGTATTCCAACCTCGGCCCTCCGAGCTTTCCCGTTTTCGTCGTGATAACGATAACGCCATTGCTGCCCTCCGATCCATACATCGCGATCAGCGATGGGTCTTTTAGCACCGTTATGCTCTCAATCTCCGCGGGGTCCAGCAGATTCGAAATATTCTGACTTTGATTGGCCGTACCAACTCTCACCTGTACCCCGTCTATCACATACAGTGGGTCATTATTCCCCAGCGTACCGATACCCCTGATCCGGATCGTCTGCGACTGCCCGGGACCACCCTGCTCATCTACGCTGACCCCCGCTACTCTGCCCTGCAGAACATTCTCCACACTAGTCACCGGGGTCTGCGCGATCACATCGGCCGAGATCGTCGAAGCCGCACCCGTCACATCCCGCTTGCTTTGCCGCGAATAACCCGTTACCACAACCTCATTCAGGGAACTGTTACCAGCCTTCAATTGATAATTCAATTCCAACGTCTGCCCCTCTGCGACCGTAATGGATCGGGTAACCGGCTGAAAACCTACCGCCGAGATCTGAAGGTTATAGTTGCCCGGTTTTATCCCGGTTATAGAATAGTTGCCGGAGACATCGACAGGGGTACCCCTGTCAATGCCGGACAAAAGTACGGAGGCTCCAACCACCGGTTCACCTTTCTCATTCGTCACCTTTCCCTTGATCGTCCCCCCGGTCTGCGCCGCAACCAACGCCTTCATCTCCACCGGCGTCCGCCCGGCCGTAGAGTCATCAGCCCGGTATACAATGATCTTATTGCTGACCCTCCGGTACAACAGCCGGGTATTGGCAAGCATCAGCTCCAATGCCTTCTCCACAGTGTAACTCCCCCGCGAGATCGTCACACTTCCGGAATTGTCGATCAACTGCCGGTTATACGCAAACCGGAAATCCGTTTGTTGCTCGATCCGCGTAAAGGCGGCTCTCAGGGGTTCGTTCTTCAGCTCTAGCGATACCCTTACCTCATTGAGTTCCTGACTCTTACCGGGATTGGCCATCAGCAGCTGCATCCCCGTGCACCCCATTGCTACAAACAAGCAAGTTAGCTTCATAATCCAACCTTTTGGACGTAAAAATTCCATAGTTTTGGCAAGTTTTAAAATAGTTACACCATAATTGTTTAAAACAACCGCATCCCGGCTCCACCCGGGATGTTTTTGTATAGCCCGACCCACAGGCCGCCGCCTTCGGCGGCGGCCGCACATCTAATTACATCCTTTCCCATCGATCTTCACCATATTCCCCCCAATCACAAACCTAGATTGATTGACCCCGCAGATCACCGTCATGATCTGATCCAGGTCATCCTCCATATAGAACGTAGCCGTGATCCGGCAATCTCTTAACCCCGGATTGGCAAATTCAAACCCCACCTTGAAGCGTTCCCCGATCCGTCGGGCCACCTCCCCCATCGTGACGTCATCGAAACTGATCTCCGCCGGCTTCCACGCCATCACCGTTCGCAGGCTGACCTTCTCCGCATGATAGACCTCCGTTCCCGCATCAAAACGCATCTGCTGCTTGTCCGACAGCATGCCCAAATTAGCCCCGTCCCTCAGCACCTGCACCTTGCCGTGATCCACCGTCACCTCGATCGACTTCTCCGCCGCATAGGCCTTAACGTTGAAGGCCGTCCCCAGCACCCGGGTCACGACCTTGCCCGTACGCACAAGGAATGCCTGATCCGGCCGGTGCACAATATCGAAGTAAGCCTCCCCATTCAGTACCACCTCCCG
>DATMLR010000165.1:0-12892 GCA_035570015.1 Puia sp. | reverse complement strand
GAAAATAGCAAAGCAGACCGATGGGAAGAACGATTCATCGCCTATTATGGCTCGCAGACACGATTAACCGATGGGTCGCATGATCTGGGGCATTTTCAGCGGGTGTGGAGGATGGCCAGGGAAATTAATCGTCAGGAAGGGGCGGGGGCTGATGAACTGGTGCTGCTGGCGTCGGCTTATTTCCATGATCTTGTTGCGCTGCCGAAGAATCATCCGGAGCGGGGGAATGCGTCGCGGTTGAGTGCGGATCGGGCGGTACAATTGTTGAAAGAGCAATGGAATGATTTCCCTGCCGGGAAGCTGGAAGGAGTGCGGCATGCGATCCATGCGCATAGCTACTCTGCCCGGGTGGAGCCCGCGACAATGGAAGCGAAAATCCTCCAGGATGCAGACCGGATGGAAGCGGTGGGGGCTATTGGGCTGGCGAGGGTTTGGTATAGTGCCGGGCAGATGAATCAGTCCTTATTTCATGGTACCGATCCGTTGGCCGAGGGACGGGCTGCAAATGATCAGCAGTATGCACTGGATCATTTTCAGCTGAAGCTGCTGCGGCTGCCGGGCATGATGAATACAGCGACCGGGCGGCGGATGGGGGAGGAGAGGGCGGAATACCTCCGCGAATTCCTAAAGAGGATCTGTGGGGAGATCCGGGGGTATTAGTCTGTCCGGAGATCGGGAGGTATTTTTCCGACCGGAGATCGGAACTTATAGCCGGATCGTGCAGCTTTCACCCCAGACAGGGGTAGCCTCAGGTAAGGAGGGATCAGGGTTCCAGAGACATTCCCGGGCAGTCAGGATCCGGCTGACGGGATCGATGCTGATGACCTGGAAGGAAAGCCGGCGTTCATCTTTGGATGAATATTTTCCCTTCATTGGAGAGTCGACGCGGAAACTGGGAAGGCTGATGTCTCCGTCCGGGCCTTTGTACGTATAGAATTCATTCCAGTTGTTATGACCGTGAAAATAGGCTTTGATGTTGGGGTGGGCCTTTAGGAATCGGACGAATCCAAGTTGTTCGATATGATCGTCCTTTGGTTTGCCATCGTCGCCGAGGCCGTCATGGGGGTCTTTGGAGTACTCTTCCAGCAGGTTTTCGAATCGGTCGCGGCCATTGATGCTGTGGTCGCCGTTTGGATTGACGAAGTGAGCGGGATCGCCGTCGGGAGGGTCGTGGGCGACGATGATAACCGGAGTATGCCGATCAACCCCCGAAAGCTCCTTTTCCATCCAGATCCGGTTGGCGGAATCCGGCCAGATCGTGATGAACAGAAAACAGATCCCGCCGATGGTGCGGGAGTAATTGATCTTGTCCTCCGGAAAGTGAAAAGTGGTCCTTGTTAAAGGAGTCGCCGGATGGAGCATCAGGTTATAGATCTGTGCCATGCTGGTCGCGTCCATGGGTGGGTCCATTTTCCGGTAGAACCCGACGGCATCGGACAGGTCGTGGTTGCCGGGGACCAGAAGAAAAGCGGCCGGCCGGTTACGGCGATCACGGAGGGTGATGCCTTCCAGATAGTCTTGTTGGAACTGCTTCCAGGAGGTGGCGGCGCTTTGGATGGGAACTTCCTCCCGGTTGGCGATGTCGCCGGCGATCATGACGTAGTCAATAGTGCCTACCGGCCGGCCGGCACCGACACCGTTATCCCGGGGCATAGAAAGTGCGGGCAGATGGTTGATCTTCGATACGAGACGGGCGTTGACATTGACGGATGGAACGCTGCTGTCGCCGTCGAAAGCCGGGCGGGTGATCCCAAAGTGGACGTCGGAGGTGAAGACGATCTGGATGATGGGCTGGGTGGTGTCAGCCCGGGGAGTCTCCCGGGACAAGCAAGGGGAAAGCGCCAAAACGAGCAAGGGCAGCAGCAGTGATCTCATGCCCAAAAATAATGGGAAGAATGGCATAAAGGGGGTTACCCTGTCGTTAATTCATCCTGAAGAATCTGAAGCTATTCCGCATGGTGATCGAGATAATGTATAAAAATTTGATTTATAATACATTAAGATTGGAACGAAAATAGCGGAAAAATAGCGGCGAGATTAGTCAACTCAGGTTGCTTTTCCCACGTATCCTATTGAGAATGCTTAACTTTACGTACATCAAGGGCCAATGAAAAGAATTTACCCTGTTTTCCTGTTGCTGGTCGCTCAATCTGCTTTTTCGCAGTCGCAGGTTTGTCCGCTGAACAGTAACTGGTCCTTAGACAATTTGACGCATTGGTTCGCGTATACGGGGAATAATGCCAATGGTAATTCCCCTGCGGACCGGTATCAGTTGTATGATTCTACCACGGGTGCGCCAGGAGGTACGATCAATGTACAGGCGATCTCGGAATTCCAGCTGCCTTCCGTAACCGGCATCCAGGTTGTTGCCACGTCGACAACCGATCCTTTTGGCGGATTTGCCACGATCCCGAAGATCAACGGGTTTCAATATACCAACTCGCTCAAGCTGGGTTCCACTCAGATCACTCATTCCGCCGCCGGGGGTACCGCCGGCGGATATGTCCGGGGGGTCCAGTATCTGATCAATGTGCCGCCGGGGCCAACAACCGTGCCGTACACGATGACCTATGCCTATGCGATGGTGCTGGAGAACGGAACGCACAATTCGGATGAGCAGCCTTTGTTCACGGCGACGCTAACGGCCGGGGATAGTATCGTGAGCTGTGCTTCACCCAAATATTTTTTACCCACCTTTAACAATAGCTCCGTTCAGGGCGTTATGGCGACTCTGGATTCGGCGCTTGCGGAAAGCGAGGGGTTCAAGCTTAGTCTGAAGGCATCGCCGAATCCCGATCCCAATTGGACAGGTCCGAACCCGGCGCCGTATTTGTTGGATGTCTGGTATAAAGGGTGGACGGAGGTCACATTCGATCTTTCCCCTTATCGCGGCACGCAGGTGGTGCTGACGTTTGAAACGGACAATTGCGTTCCCGGCGGCCATTTCGCCTATTCCTATATCGCCCTTCGCAATACTTGCGGGGGCTTGCAGATCAGCGGCGATTCGTCCGCGTGTATCGGCGCCACGCTCATGTATTCGGTCCCGGGTTTGGGAGGCGCCACGTATCAGTGGACGGTGCCCCCCAACTGGTCGATCAGTTCGGGTGCTGACAGCAACATCGTGAAAGTGGTCATCGGTACCGATCCGGGCACCGTTACAGTCCATGAGCAAAACAGCTGTGCCAATTTGCAGGCGACGATGAATGTGCAAACGGTGCAACCGACCGTGGCCGGGGCTGTCAGCGGCGGTATGGAGGTATGCACGGGCATGAGCACGGTGACCCTGACCACGGCAGGCAACCGGGGAGCGGTGATCGGCTGGCTGGCCACGGCGGGCGGGGCCACGACGCCAATAAATGATACGACATCACAATATACGGTGGTGAACCTGACGGCAACCACTTTGTACCAGGCGCTGATACAGAACGGGGAGTCCTGCGCTGTCGATACGACATCGGGGTCGACGGTGCTGGTGGACCCGCGCAGCGTAGGCGGAACACTAAACCCGGCTACGATGCAGTTCTGTGAGGGACAGAACAAAGATGCGCTGCTCCAACTGCAAGGGGAGACAGGCAATCCCGTGAACTGGCAATCTTCTACGGACGGCATCAACTGGACCGGTTTCGTACCGGCGGATACGGATACCTCCTACCAAATAGTCGGGCTGACGGTCAGCACGGATTACCGGGTGATCGTAAAGAGCGGGGTCTGTCCACAGGATACCAGCTCTGTTGCGGCGGTAAGCTATGTAAACGTTCCTTTCCCCCAGGCCACCTATCAGCCCGCGGATACCCTTATCTGTTATAATACTCCCGCTTATCTCACTACGACCATTACGATCGGGACAAATTATGCCTGGAGCAATACGGGCACGTTGAAGGGCGAGGGCAATAACAACATCACCAGTCTGCCGTATACGATCAATCCTATTGCAACTCCGTTGACGACGACCGACTATGTGCTGAGCGTCGAGAATGCGGGTTGTCCAAACCTGCTGCTGGACACCTTCCACGTCCGGGTGCTGCCGCCGATCCTCGTCAATGCAGGGAATGATACATCGGTGGTCATCGGGGAGCCGCTGCTGCTGAACGCTACCTCCAACGATACGACCACCCCCGGAGGGGATAGTTTTAACTGGTCACCGAGCATCGGTTTGAACGACCCAAATATCTACGATCCGATCGGGATATACAGCGCAGAGACGGATTCCGTGCTGTATGTGGTAACGGCGAAATCGCAGTATGGCTGTATCGGGACCGGTACGGTGCTGGTGAAGGTGTTCAAGACGGGTCCGGATATTTTTGTGCCGAATGCCTTTACGCCGGGCGGGCTGACCAACAACGTATTCCGGCCGGTCCCGGTCGGCATCAGCAGTCTGCAATTCTTCCGCGTGTATAACAGATGGGGGCAGCTGGTCTATTTTACGACCAGGATTGGGGATGGGTGGGATGGCCGGGTCGACGGGCATCTGCAAGACAGCGGGACGTATGTGTGGATGGTAGAGGGGACTACCTATTTGGGCCATACGGTGTTCCGTAAAGGCACGATGATCCTCGTGCGATAAGAATTCGTATCTTCCCGGCGACCAACTGCTTCGTTGTGATTCAATTCCTTCTATATGCTGTGATGACGGGTGGGATCGCCGGAGGGCGGCCGTCCCTGTTGAAAGATACGGCCGGGATGCGCCGGGAGATCGAGAATATCTACAGCCGGGAGCCGGGGGCGACTTTTGCGGTGGCTTTCGAGGACCTGTCGACGGGGCAGCGGCTTTTACTGAATGAGCATATGCTTTACCATGCCGCCAGTACGATGAAAACGCCGGTATTGATCGAGACTTTCCGGCAAGTGGCGGCGCATCGGTTATCCCTGACCGATTCAATATTAATCCATACAGACTTTATCAGCATTGCAGATGGCAGCCGGTATGAGCTGGATCAGGCGGCGGATAGCGAGACGGCATTGTACCGGGAGTCGGGGAAGAAACTGCCGTTGCGGGAGTTGTTGTTCCGGATGATCACGCAAAGCAGCAACCTCTCCACGAACCTGGTCATTGAGGCGGTTGGGGCCCAAAATGTCATGTCCACCATGCGGCAACTTGGGGCGCCGGATATCCAGGTGCTCCGGGGTGTGGAGGATGAGAAAGCGTTCCGGAAGGGGATGAACAATATGACGACGGCGTATGATCTGATGCTGATCTTCGACCGGATCGCAAGCGGAAAAGCGGTGGATTCCGCTTCCTGTGCCCTGATGATCGATATTCTGAAGGCGCAGCATTTCAAGGAAGTGATTGCGGGAAAGTTGCCGGATGATGTGGCGGTGGCGAGCAAGAGCGGATGGATCGAAGGCATCTGTCATGACTCGGGAATCGTGTTTTTGCCCGACGGCCGAAAGTATGTGCTGGTGCTGCTGTCGAAAGGGGTTGCGGATTATGGAAAAGCGGTGGAGATGGAGTCGACGGTATCGAGGATCATCTATGATCATATGGCGGGCAAGCCGGTGGGGGCGGATACGGTTGTGGAGGACGCATTGGAGCGGATCGGACAGGGAGGGTGGTTAGATACGGCCAGGCTGGCTGTCGCGTATCCGGTGATCGATAAACTATTCAGCCGGTATGCTGCGCGGAACCGGATGCCGGGGATGGTTTACGGGATCGTAGCCGGGGGGCGGCTGGTGCATACAGGCGGCGTGGGACTTAGTGACGTGGAAAAGCAGATCCCAGTCAGTTCGCAAACGGATTTTCGGATCGCGTCCATGACGAAGAGTTTCGTTTCGGTGGCCATCCTGCAGCTCCGGGATGAAGGGAAGCTAAAACTGGACGATCCGGCGGACATATACGTCCCCGAGCTAAAGGATCAGCGGGGGCCGGCGTCAGATGCGCCGGTCATTACGATCCGGAACCTGCTGACGCATTCGGCTGGATTCCCGGAAGATAATCCCTGGGGGGACAGGCAGCTGGCAGACCCTGACGCGGAAATGCTGGCGATGGTCAAAAAAGGGTTATCGTTCTCGAACAGTCCGGGTATCGGGTATGAATACAGCAATACTGGATTTGCGCTGCTGGGGTACGTCGTGCAGCAAGTATCAGGGGAGCCGTATGAACAATATATCGACGAGCATATTTTCCAGCCGCTGGGAATGACGCATACGTATTGGGAGTATACGAAGGTGCCGCCGGAGCGACTGGCACATGGGTATCGGTTGTTGAACGGGCAATGGGTGGAGCAGCCAATGCTTCACGAAGGGGCGTATGGGGCGATGGGGGGGCTGATCACCACGATGGAGGATTTTGCAAAATACGAAGCCTTTCAGCTGGATGCCTGGCCATCGCGGAGTGGCGGGGATGAAGGGATATTGAAGCGCAGCAGCAGGAGGGAGATGCAGCAGCCCTGGACGTTCAATAATCTTAACGCCGGCTTCAGATATTATGAGGATGGGCCGGTTTGTCCGATGAGTTCTTCCTATGCGTATGGAATCCGCTGGTCGCATGACTCCAAGGGCCGGACGTTTGTCGGGCATACGGGCGGGTTGCCTGGTTTTGGGAGCAACTGGAATACGCTTCCGGATTATGGAGTGGGGGTGATTAGTTTCGCCAATCTGACCTATGCGAATATGGGGGTCATCAATCTGCAGGTTCTGGATACGCTGGTGACGGTGGCCGGGCTTAAGCCGAGGACGGTAATGGTATCGCGGATCCTTCAGCAGCGGAAGCGGGAACTGGTGGCCTTGCTGCCGGAGTGGCAGGGGGCGCAGGGGAGCGCCATCTTCGCGGACAATTTCTGGCTGGATTATTTTGTGGATTCGCTGAAGAAGGAGAGTGGGGACCTGTTTGCGCGGGCGGGGAAGATCGTTCGGGTAGGGGAGATGGAGGCGGATAATGGGTTACGCGGTACGTTCAGAATAGTGGGTGAAAAAGCGAATATTGCAGTTCGGTTCACGTTAACGCCGGAAAACCCGGCGAAAATCCAGGAATTTCGGATCTGGCTGGAGGAAAAATAGCATCCGGCGGGGGATGGCGGACCTGGTCGGAAGATGGCGGACCTGGTCGGGGGCGGGGGACTTGTTTACCCTAAGGTAATATGTTAATGACGGTAATATATTACAATAAACGGAAAAGGTTGCCGTTTTTTGCTGAAAACCAAATAACAGAGTATGAAAAAACTAATCCTCTCTCTCGCCGTTTTGCTGTTGGTATCTGCGGTGTCTACGAAAAGCTTTGCACAGGTAATCAGCGTTGATGTTATTATCGGTAACAGGCCTCCTGCCCCCAATGAGCTCCAGCTGATGAGGGCCGAAGAAGCCAAGCACCCCAACATTGCAAAAGCTATGCATGACCTCGAAGATGGCATCAAGCATCTGCATGAGGCTCCGGATGATTTTGGCGGTCACAAGGGCCAGGCTGAATCTGACATGCACCAGGCTCTCGTTTCCCTGAGAAAGGCTTTATATTTCCGCCTATACCATGGTGGTTAACTGTATCGAATTTTTGCAAAACCCCTGCCCGCGCGGGGGTTTTGTCGTTTAGGCCTGTTGCCGGGGAATCTTAACTTTGAGGTTCATGGGAATACAATCATTCCGGAGGACGAGGATAGCGCCGACGCCCAGCGGGTTTTTGCATTTGGGAAATGTCCTATCGTTTGCATTGACGGCCGGGTTGGCGCGGCGCTCGGGGGCATCGATCCTGCTCCGGATAGACGACCTCGACAGGGAACGCGTAAGCAGGGAATATGTGGAGGATATTTACGACGCGTTGAATTTTCTGAGTATCCCGTGGGATGAAGGCCCGCGGAATTGGGAGGAATATAAGCGGACCTGGTCGCAGGTGCATCGGATGGGGATGTACCGCGAGATGCTGGAGCGATTGAGGGTCAGCGGCAAGGTCTTTGCTTGTGATTGCAGCCGGTCGAAGATCTTGCGGGAAAGTCCGGATGGGGTGTATCCGGGTAGGTGCCGTGGAAGGAGGTTGCCGCTGGATGAGGCCGGGTGTAGCTGGCGGGTAAACACAGGCCCCGCCTTCGCTAAAGCTTCGGCGGGCGAGGGGGGACTGCCGGTAGAGATGACGGATTTCGTCGTGCGGAAGAAGGATGGGTATCCGGCATATCAGTTGACATCGGTGATCGACGATCTGCATTTTGGTGTTGATCTGGTGGTGAGGGGAGAGGATCTGCGAGCATCGACGGCCGCGCAGCGATGGCTGGCGGGGGAACTGGGACTGGATGCATTCAGCAGCATACACTTTTGTCACCACCGTTTATTGATGGCATCGAAGGATGAGAAGATGTCGAAGTCTGCGGGGGCTGCTTCCATCCGGTATCTCCGGCGGCAAGGAGTTAAGCCGGCAGAAATCTATTCGATGATCCTGCGGCAGCTGGGATCGGATGAACGGGCTTCGACCTGGGAGGAATTGGCGGAGGTGATTGGCTACTGACTTGCCCTTGACCGGCTATTGACCGTAAGCCTGACGACCGCCGACGAAGGTAGCGAGTATGCGGACGTTACGCAGGGCTGCAGGATCGATGGCGGTAGGGTCCTGGTCGAGGACTACGAGGTCTGCCAGCCGGCCTGATACTATGCTGCCCTTTCTATTTTCGTCATGCGACGTATAGGCGCCGCCGATACAATAGGCTTTGATCGCCTCTTCCACCCCTATCCGCTGGTTCTCTCCGATCACCGTTCCATTTGGCGCGATCCGTCTCACCGCGCCGTCGATCCGCCGCATCGGTTCATACCGCGACACCGAGTAATCGGAATGCATGGCCCAGATGATGCCCATATCGGTGGCGGTCCGCGTCGGCATGATCATGGCCCAGCGCTTCGGTCCGTACACCTGCAGCTGGTTGCCCAGTTCGTTGGCATAGCTGTGAAAGACCGGGATGATGCTGTCGCGCTTAAGGCGGTTGAGGATACCCTGATCGGTGATGCTGCAATGCTCGATGCGGTTGCGGATATCCGGATGATCCTCCGCCTGCTGCGCGCGTTCGTAAGCAGTGATCACCATGTCGATCTCCCGGTCCCCGTTGGAATGACAGGCAATCTGCAGCCCCGCGTGATTGATCTTCAACACCAGACTGTCGAGACCAGCCTGGCTGCGCGCAGGCGGTATCCCATAATAGTCCTTCTTACCCGTGGCAGGGTTGATTGTATCATAAGGCTCACTGACCCAGCAGGTCTTGCCGCTAAGACTGTTGCCATGGAAGATCTTGATGCCTTCGATCCGCAGGAAGTCGGTGTGGACCCGCGGGATCTGTCCCGACAACACCTGGTCGAGATAATCGACACCGATATACAAATTGAATCGCATCGGAAAGCCCTCCGCGACCAGGGTCTGATACATTTTAACCTTCGCCGGGGTTGTCCAGCAATCGCCGATGCTCGTGAGACCGCTTGCCAGCATCGCCTGGAAATAACGGTGGTAACCCTCAAGTTCCTCTTCCGGTGTGGGCTTTGGCGGCTCGATCGACCGGTCGTGGGTCAGCAGGCGGCCGGCCGACTCTTTGATGATGCCATCGGGGTCGCCATTGGCGTCGCGTTCGAGCGCGCCACCAGGCGGGTCTCGTGAATCACGGTCGATATGGCTGATGCGGAGGAGATAGGAGTTGGCAGCCGATAGGTGACCGCTTGCGTGACTGATCAGGATGGGATGATCCGTTGAAGCCTGGTCGAGGTATTCGCGGGTCGGCTGATGACCAAGCCTGTATTCATTGTACCGGCTGCCGCGGATCATCATTCCCTTTGGGGTAATGGCGGCCTTGCGCCGGAGCAGATCGATCAGGCTGGCCATGGATGACACCGTGTCAAGCTCCAGCGACGCATAGGGCTTGTCCCAGGTATAGATGGGGAATGGATGCTGATGGACATCGTTAAAACCAGGCACGACCGTCTTCCCGTGGAGATCGATGACCTTGGTATTTGGGCCGATGTACGCCTGAATGGAAGTCACGTCACCAACTGCCTCGATGAGCGTGCCTGAGATGGCCACGGCCTGCGCCCGGTCGCCAGGTGCGCGGAGGGTAATGATATTACCGTTGGTGAGGACGAGATCGGCCGGGGCGGGGCGCGTCAACGGGTGACGGTCGGAGAGCAGGAGAATCAGGAGAATTAACCAGCCGCTGTGCATACAATTATTTTGGGCAGAGATAGGATGGAAATGTTAGAGCAGTTTTAGGGAAAGGTGAGGAATGGGTAAGCCGATCACAAAAGTTCACCTTACCAAAGTTCGCCTTACCAAAGTTCGCCGATGTTTACGAAGAGTCCGTTGGAGCCTTGCGTTCCAAATCCGTAGTCGATGTCCAGGTTGGTCCGGGAAGTCTTGTTGAGCTTGACCCGGAGCCCTGCGCCCCAGCCGGGCTGAAAGGACTGGAGCCGGTGGGAGTTCAGCCCCGACAAAGACTCGGCGTTGGCGAAGACGACGGCGCCGAGGAAGCCGTTGGCGGTGATTGGGAAACGATATTCGGATTCGAAGTCGACCATTTCGTCGCCGCGGAACCGACCCTGGATATAGCCTCTGCCGGTACTGGAATAGGTATCCCAGTTGGTGGAAGGGAGGTCAAGGTAGGGAGGTTTGCCGCTCAGGACGAGCCAGTCGTAATTCCAAAGGGCGAGGATATTACGCGAACCATAAGGGAAATTGAAATACTTACGCACGTCGATGATGGTAGACGACCAGTTGCTGTTGCTGCCCATGAACTGCAGATTATTGCGGTAGGTGATATTGGTGTAGAAACCTTTGTAGGGATTGATGGAGTTATCGCGGGTATCGTATAGGGCGTTTAAGGTGAATCCGGTCGAAACGGTGGTGGCTTGGGGACCATATCTTTCGTAGTCATCGGGCGCAGGCGCGCGGGTATTATCGTAGGTGATGTGATAGCGCCAGTCAATGATATAGCCGGCGCCGGCAAAGAAGTCCGGGGTGATCTGACGGTAAACGATCTCGTAGAAACGGATATAGTTGTACGCCATCGAATCGACGTTACCGATCCAGGAGTTGGAGCCTAGCCCAAAACTGGCCTGCGGATATTTCATGAAGTGGATATCGCCCACAAAGTTATACTTGTTCCCCTTTGTCCAGATATTGGTCTCGAGCGGAACGGAGAATTGCTTGTTTTCGGTATAGTTCGCGCTGGAGGTGATCGTGGAAATCCTTGTATTGGCGACATTCGTATCCGTGCGAAAGGCGGCGTTTCCGGTCACGGTAATGGCTGCGCGCGTCGTGAGGGTATAACCTACGGCGGGCAGGAGGGACCAGGTTAATTTCTGAACCTCCCGCTGTACGGTATCTGCCTTTTTCTTCCTGAACAGGAAATGCAATTCATCGGTGATATCCTTCTGAGGAACGACTTTGCGGTTGTGGTGGAGGCTGTCCTGGGCGCGGGCGTTTTTGGCAACGGTGAGGTTAACGTTCTTTTGGACCTGAGCGCTCAGCCGGCCGGCCGACAAAAGTAGCAAAACTATAAGGAACGCACGACCGTTGATCAACTGCTGCAGGGATTTAGAAAATAATTGGCAAATATCGGTGAAATGCGAATACTGCCAAAACGAATACGGCTAAAATAGGCGAACAAGGCCTTACTATGCCGGTTCTTCATGCATAGGGCCTTGTCCTTTTGTATCGATTAAGGGTTAGCGGTCGGCGATATCCTTTGGAACGACGCGGGTAACCGCCCAGCCGGTCGAATGGCTGGTATTGAGCTTCACGGTCTGATCGGCATTTTCCAAAGTAATGAAATAGGAATTCTTACCGTTGATGTTCTCTTTGTAGAGGCCGGTAATCCAATAGTCTTTGTAATTTTTGTGGATGACTGTCAAGAGCCTTGCGGGCAATTGATTGGAAAGGATGTTGTGGATCGCGGGGCTCTTCTCGCCGTTGTTGGAGCCATCGGAGGCTTTAACAAGGCCGAAACTGAGGATCAGCATGAAGAAGAGGATTGTCGTTTTCATAAGAATACTTGTTTTCTTAGGATTTACAGATTACCGCCTATTAACGCCGGAGGGGGGTAGAACGTATGTTTGGGGCGGCTTTTCCAGCAAAAATCATGGTAAATGGGGAGGGGGTATGGCGAGGGCGCTATAATCCATATATTTATAACATGAAAAATCTACTCTATCCCGCAATAATTCTATTGTTACCGGTTAGCATGCGGGCGCAGGGAGGCGGCCAGGGTCCGGTCGTGGCTACGGTGAGCGGCTCCGTTCAGGGAACGGTTGAGGCATCAGGAGTACATTCTTTTAAAGGTATTCCGTATGCCGCGCCGCCGGTCGGTGACTTACGGTTCAAGGATCCGCAACCTGTTGCAGCCTGGCAGGGCGTCCGGAAGGCGCAGGCTTTTGGGCCGCGGGCGATGCAATTGCCTATATACAGCGATATGAAATTTCGGTCAGACGGCGTGAGTGAGGATTGCCTTTATTTGAATGTTTGGGCGCCGGCGGCGGGAAGTCATTTGCCGGTGTTGGTCTATTTCTACGGCGGTGGTTTTACCGCCGGTGATGGCAGCGAATATCGCTACGACGGAGAAAGCATGGCAAAGCGGGGCATTGTAGCGGTGACGGTTAACTATCGGTTGGGGATATTCGGATTTATGGCGCATCCGGACCTGACAAAGGAATCGCCGCACCACAGTTCCGGCAATTACGGGTTGTTGGATCAACATGCGGCGTTGGAGTGGGTGCAGCAGAATATTGCTGCTTTTGGCGGTGATCCCGGGCGGGTAACGATCGCGGGTGAGTCGGCGGGATCGATCTCGGTATGTGCGCAGATGGCATCGCCGTTGTCCAAAGGGTTGTTTGCCGGGGTGATCGGGGAGAGTGGTGGGTTGACGGGCAATATCAAACCCATGCCTTTGGATACGGGTGAAAAGGCCGGGGCGGCTTTTGCGGCCGGATTGGGAAATAAGACGAT
>DATMLR010000164.1:0-7222 GCA_035570015.1 Puia sp. | reverse complement strand
CCGGGGTTGGTGGCGTCGCTGGTTTCGGCGACGATGAGATGGATATGCGGGGAGGCGAGCATTTTATCGAGATCGTAATAGTGGATAGGGCCGTCCTGGATAGTGGGGTCCATGGGGCGTTCCGCGCTGATCACGCCTTGTTCAAAGCGCAGGAGCGTTGGAAGGTCGGCGGTAGTGGCAGGGCGAATGGTAATCGGCATGCTGTAAAGTTACGAAATAAGAAGCGCGAGTGCTGGCATTCGTGAAGGGTGAAAGCCAGGCAACTTGCGGTGTCACAGTGGCTAGGACTTAGGTCTCATTTACGGAGCGATTTGTGTAATTAACTATTTCGCATTTATTAAGAGGACCATTGTATCATTACCATTCGATAGGTCAACAACATCACACTGATAGTTGATTATATCCAGTTCGCTTTTTATTATTTTAGCAATTTCGAGATTGACTCTTCCACTTACTAGAATCTTTATGCCAGTAGGAGCCGGTATTGAGACATTTCTTCCATCACTTATTTTTGTATGCCAACCAAGATCTGTAAAAAACTTACCCAACGCATTTGAAAAGTTAATTGGTTCATTATTATTTGAAATATTACATCTTATTTCTATTTGCCTGGAAGCATAATTCTTTAATTTCTTTGCCAATTCTTCTTTTACAAAATCTGGCAGAAATCTATCTGAGACAGCAAGTCGTAGTTTTAACAGTTGTTTTTCTAGCTCTTTACTTCTTAATTCGGCATTGGCCGCCTTTTCATTCGATTTTGCTGCATTTTCGAACGCAAAAGCTGCATCTTTTTTGGCAATTTCCGCGTCCTTTTCTGCTACTTTAGACTTCTCATTCGCCTCTGCTATAGCTAGGACGTCTTTTTGCCTTTGAGCTTTTAATAGTTTTGCCTGTTGGTCCTTCAGATAGAATGCAAACAATGCCGCAACTAGCGTTACTGCTAGAGCAAATAATGTAGCATAATCTGTGACTGCAATTTTCTTATCAAGATTCATTGGATAAATAATGATTAAAATAAATATAAAGAGAAAAAAAAATAACAATGTCACAAGTGGAAAAACCCGATTGCTGTTTGAAAGTTTCATTCAATATTTAATTATTGTTATGGACTATTCCTCCTATAGGATTATATCGCTGCCAAACCTCAGCTACCACATAAAGCCAAATAGGGAATAGTCTATTGCATAAGCTGAAAATATAAACTTTGGACTAAAACGCGATGTAGTTGTTCGCCAACTTCAGTCGGCGATGTTATAGTTGTATCTATACCATTCTCGTGGTGCTTAAGAGTGAACCTAATCAAAGAATCATTCGAAAGTTTTTTATATCGCTCTTCAGACACTGCTTTTGTCATACCTCTATCTGTAAAAACATACGAAGATGCCTCTTTGCCGCCCATTATGAGAAATAATTTAAGTTCATCTTCGCTAAGATTTCTTAAATGCTCAAATTCTGACGTTTTTTCTAGTCCCAACTCTTTTACTTTTTTCTCAAATGACACTTCGAACTCCCAAGCCTTGATATTTGCAATATTAATTCTCTTGCTAATAAACAAATACATTATACAGGCAAGGACTGCCCAAGCAACCATTGGCCATTTAAGTAAAACCTCAGTTATTACCCATTTAATTTTACGCATTATGAAAAGGGGCTTAAGTAATAAAGGTAATTCCTTTTTGTTTCCTGTCAGTCTCGTGTCTTTATACTTCATTAATACATCCCAATGCAGAAAAGTCTCGGCGAGCAACTGGAAGTGGCGGAGCGGAGGTGGGGTAGGTCTATAATTTTTGGAGGAGCTTGGATTCGTAGGGCGTGATGTCGGTCAGGACATAATGATGGATGTTATCGATCTTCATTTCGTCGAGGATGTTGACGGTGTTGCCGTAGGTGGCGGTCTTCGAGGGTTTGATGATGACTTCGAACCAGGTCGGGTTGGTGCGGCGTTTCTTATCGAGGAGTATGGTGCGGATGGATCGCTGATTGACGGATTTTCCGGCGGCGGGGTCCGCGCCTTCATAATAATAGATGCTGTTGTTTTGGCCGAGCAGGAGGGTGATGACGGCGGATTCAGCTGTGGGCGTCGGGGTGCTGTCGGCGGGGAGGTGAAGGGGCATCACGGTAGGTTTGGACAATTCGGTGCTGTAGATAAAAAAGGTGATGAGGAGGAAGCCGAGGTCTACCATCGGGGTGAGGTCGACGCGGGTGGAGAGTTTTTTGGATTTGGGGACGCCGCGGGATTTGCGGGCCATAGCGGGAGTGGAGATTTCGGCCATGGTGTATGGTTTTGGAATGAGATGCGGGGGGACGGGGATTCCATACTAAAGGTCAAAATCGGGGGATACAAATCCTTCAGTTGCGGGTATAGTTGAGCATCCAGTCCATTCCGAATTTGTCTTTGAGTTCGCCATAGGTGGCGCCCCAGAAGCTTTGGTGCAGGGGGACTTTGACGTGACCTCCGGCGGAGAGGCGGTCGAAGATGGCGTTGATCTCCTGGTCGCTGCTGCAGTTGAGGCAGAGCATGATCGAGTTGCCGGTCTGGAGGGCGTTGCCGATCATATCGGAGCCCATGAGGAGGGGGTAGCCGTCTTTTGACAGGGCGCCATGGAGGATGAGGGGCCCCTTTTCGGAGGGCATTTTGGCGGCCATGGGGGATTCGGCGACTTTCTGTAGTTCCAACTGGCCGTCAAAACATTCCTGATAGAAGGTGAGCGCGTCGCGGCATTGGCCATTGAAATTCAAGTAAGGATTGAGGTGTGTCATGGCGGTAGATTTATTGTGGTAAAGCTAGGCGCCTTTTAGTGGATGGGGGGTGTATAGTTCCGTCAATTCAAGGGGTTGTTTACGACAGATAATGGGATTACCTTTATGGGGCACCAATCAACGATGCACCATGAAAAACATTACCATCCTGGTTCCGGAGACGGCGGTGGTCGAGGCGGTGGCCGACCCGCGTTATGCTTTTACGGCGGTGAATGAATTCCTGAAAAGTACCGGAGAGATGCCGATCTTTCAAGTGCAACTGGTGGGACTGACGAGTGAGGTAAGGGTGATGGATGGGATGTTCACCATCCACACGGACACGACGCTGCAGCACGCGCGGAATCCCGATCTGATCATCATCCCGGCGTTGAGCGGTGACCTGAGTCGGGCCCTGCAGTTGAATAAGGAATTTATTCCGTGGATCGTTCAACGTTATAAGGAGGGGACTGAGGTGGCGAGCCTCTGTCTCGGCGCGTTTCTGCTGGCGGATACGGGCTTGCTGGATGGCAGAACATGTTCGACGCACTGGTTGTTTGCCAATGAATTCCGGAACCGGTTCCCGGAAGTGGAGCTATTGGATGATAAGATCGTTACGGATCAGATGGGGTTGTATACGAGCGGCGGGGCAACTTCCTACTGGAACCTGCTGTTGTACCTGATCGAGAAGTATACGAACCGGGAGATGGCGGTGCTGGCGGCGAAATTTTTTGTGCTGGATATCGACCGGAGCAGTCAGTCACCCTTCCACATCTTCAAAGGGCAGAAGGTCCACAATGATCCGGAGATCGTGAAGGTGCAGGAATATATTGAAACCAATTATCAGGACAAGATCACGGTTGATGAACTGTGCAGGATGTTTGGGATTGCGAGGCGAACTTTTGAGCGGCGGTTCAAGAAGGCAACGCACAATACGGTGCTGGAATATTGGCAGCGGGTGAAGATCGAAGCGGCCAAGCGGCAGTTGGAGATGAGCCGGAAGACTGTGGGGGAGGTGATGTATGAGGTTGGATATAATGATACGAAGGCTTTCAGGGATATCTTTCGGAAGGTGACGTCGATGTCTCCTGTCGACTACCGCAATAAATACAACAAGGAAGCTTTGAATTAGGCGTGGGTGCTGCGTGGGAGCGTTGAATTAATGATGACTTAACATGGATGCCCGCTCGGGCGTCCAGTTTTTCGCTAGGTTTAGCCCAATCAAACTACTGGTATGCATGTACTATTGAACTTCATCAACCTGCCTTTTATTGGGCAGGTGGATCTGGGCGGAGGGCTGCTTTTTCTATTTTTCTTCTCTTTGCTTGCGGTGGTTGGCTTCGAGTTTGTGAACGGATTTCACGATACGGCCAATGCGGTGGCTACTGTCATTTACACCAAGGCGTTAAAGCCGATGGTGGCGGTGCCCTGGTCAGGATTTTTTAACTTTTTGGGGGTGTTCACGGGTGGGGTGGCCGTAGCCATGGGCATTCTAAAACTAGTACCGTTGAACGAGATGATGGCGTTGCCGGTTAAGATTGGTGCAATCCTGGTCCTGGCCGTTTTGCTGGCGGCGATCGTTTGGAATCTGGGCACGTGGTGGTTGGGTATCCCTTGCAGCAGTTCGCACACGATGATTGGCGCGATGATCGGCGCGGGGCTTGGATTCACGATGTATTATAGTGGCAGCGTCAACTGGAGTAAGGCGAGTGAGATCGGGTTATCGTTGATCCTGTCGCCATTGTTTGGTTTCGGCGCCGCGATGCTGCTGATGTATTTTCTACGGCATGTTATTAAGGCGCCGATCCTATTCCATGCGCCGACCGGGGAGAATGACCGACCGCCGATCGTAATCCGGCTTTTGCTGATCACGACCTGTACGCTGGTTAGCTTCTTCCATGGCAGTAACGACGGGCAGAAAGGGGTAGGTCTGCTGATGCTGATCCTGATTGCGTTCTTGCCGGCTAAGTTCGCTGTGGACCGTCAGACCGATGACAGTAAAATATTAGTAACTTTAAATAACATCCAGGGAGCGATCGCCAAAGCGGATCCGTCCAAGGCGGGCGCGGTTACGCTTGACCAGTTGAGTGCGGCGGTGGATACGGCGAAGGCTACGATCGCCGCCGGGATAAGCAGGGAAGATAAACATGTCTTTGCCTTCCGCAAGCAGCTGCAGGTGGTCGTCAAGGATGTCAAAGCCGTGTTGGCGAATCAGGGTGTGGCGTTGCCGGCGGTCAACCGGTCGACGTTGTCATCGGCGTCCAAGGCGCTGACCGATACGACGGATTATGCGCCAATCTGGGTGATTGCGACGATCTCGCTGTCGCTGGGTATCGGGACGATGATCGGGTGGAAGCGGATCGTGCTGACGATTGGGGAAAAGATCGGGAAAGAGCACCTGAACTATGCGCAGGGTATGACGGCGGAGATCACGGCTGCGGCTACGATCGGGTTGAGCAGCGGGGCAGGTTTACCGGTGAGCACGACGCATGTGCTGTCGAGCGGGATTGCGGGCGCGATGGTAGCTTCCAATGGCACCAAGAACCTGAACAGTAATACTCTGAAAGCGATCGGGATGGCCTGGGTGCTGACCTTGCCGGTGTCGATCGCGTTGTCGTTCACTCTGTTCTTTATATTCCACCTGTTCGTCTAATCTACTAACCGAAATATTATGAAGAAAATACTAGTTGCTACGGATTTTTCCGCGTGTGCGACAAACGCTATGGAGTATGCGATGGATCTGGCGAAGGTGCTTGGGGCGGAGGTTGTTGCGTTAAATGCCATTGGGTCTTTCGAGGGCGTATTCAATAATACCTATAATGCCTTATATATCGAGGAATATCATAACAGCAAGCGGCAGGCATTGGTCAACTGGGCGGCTACCTTCACGTCGCAGCAGGAGTTCAGGAATGTGCCGGTAACGACGAGCTGTGAGGTGGGTTCGGTCAGCGGGGTGATCCTCAAATATATTGACGCCAATCCGGTGGAGATGTTGGTGATGGGGACGATGGGATCTACAGGGATCACCGGGATATTTGGCAGCAATACCAGTACGATGGTGGAAAAGACCAGGATACCGACGCTGGTTGTGCCGCTGGAGAGCAAATACGCTGTCCATCCTGTCGTGACATTGGCGACAGACTTTTCGGCTCCGCCTTCGGGGGAGGATGTGATGGCGTTGACCGACCTGCTCAGCGCGCTTGAATCGAAAAAATTATATGTGGTGAATATCGTGGAGACAGCGGCATGGTCGACCAATACGGAGGGCGAGAAGGTGATGAGGGAGCGATATCCCGCTTCGGACCTCGAGTTCCGGTATATCAAGGAGGATAGTCCTACGGAGGGGATCGTCAATTTCATTTCGGGCAGTCAGACGGATATTGTTTGCCTGGTGAAGCGGCATCATGGGTTGATCTATCGGTTGTTCAATACGTCGACAGTGAATAAGGTATTGAACCGGTCGATCAAGGCGGTGCTGGTGTTGCATGCATAGGGGGCGGGGCGCGTTGACGGGAAGGCGGGTTATTTCAGATCGATGGTTTGGTTCGTTCGGTTCGCGGCGGTAAAGCGGGTGTCTTTGACGGCGCAGGTGCCGGAGAAACGATATTGAACGCCTACGATGTCCGTGGGAGGGTTGGGGAAATTGACGGACCAGGCGGGTTTTCCATTTACAAAGAAGGTCAGATGGCGGTGGATGCTGGTTACTCTGAGGGTGGTCCATTGCGTGAGGTCGCTGCCGAAGCCGGAGAGGTCGGCATTCCTGCTGGATATTGCGGCGCCGGCGGCATAGAGGCTGAGGTCGCCGATGCAGGCTCTCGCGGCGAGGGGGATGATGAATACGTCGTTCTTACACTGTATCAATACCTGGACGTTTTGGCACATGCCGGAGCCTTGCGGCGGGCCGGTCTTCAGCGTGGTCTCGAAGCTGAAGTCGGAGTCATTGAGGTCTCCCAAATCTTTCATATAGAATAGCCGCACTTTTGGTGGTGTGGGCTGGAGTGACAGATGGTAGCGGGTCAGGGTAGCCGAGTCTACTTCAATTCCTTCCTTGCGGGCCACTTCTTCTTTTCGGAAATAGATGGGGATGGGGTCTCCCTCTGCCAGGGCGAGCCAGCCGTCGGAGGTGATCATCAGGTCGTGAGTACGGACGATTTGGGTGTCGACGACGAGTTTGGCTTTGAAGAAGCCGGGGTAGTAATAGATGGCGGAATATTCAGTTCCGGTGGGCGGGACGGCGATTCTCCGCCGCCAGTCCCAGGTTTGGACGATGAAGACGGAGTCGGTGGGGTCAACGGGGGCTTTGTAATGGAAGACGACGGAATTGGGGACGCCTTCGGAGATAATTTTGTTGGCGGCGAATTCGTAGCGCGAGAGGTCGGGGAGGGAGCGGGTGGGGAGGGGGGCGTTTTTCCTGGAACTGAGTAAGGAGTAGAAAATTATAGCGAGCGGCAGAAGTGCGAGGGGCCACCAGCGGGTGAGGCGGGGT
>DATMLR010000163.1:0-11660 GCA_035570015.1 Puia sp. | reverse complement strand
GATCTTGTCGCCTTTTAGTTGGATGCCTTCTTTTAGGAGTAGTGCGCGGCGCGTGCCTGTGCTGTCATGGGACAGGCGGCCGGAGGCGGTCACGACGCGTTGAGCGGGGATGCGTTGGCGGGTGATGTCGACGTAACGCATGGCGTGGCCTACCATCCGGGCGTTCGGGAGGTCGAGGAGTTTGGCGATCGCGCCATAGGAGGTGACGCGACCGCGAGGGATCTGGCGGACCACTTCATGGATCATGTCGACGGGGGATGCTTCCCGTTTTCCCGAGGGTCTTACGGCGATCAGGCGTTCTTTTTTCGGGGGCTTTCGTTTTTTCGGTGTTGGCATGGGTGGATGGTCTTTCCTGCTGCTAAGGTAAAATTTTCTTACATCAGGAGGGAGGGCATCATTCTTCGCGCAGGCTATCTACGGGATTGGCCGGCGCGGATCGGATGGTCTGAGCGCCAATGGTTACGAGGGCGGCGGCGGTCAGGAGTGCCGGCAGGTCACCAATCGGAGAGGATCGGGCGTGACCCGTTCGATTCGTCGGATTTCATTCTCCTTCATAAACCGGGAAGGGCTGACACCGAAGAGATTAAGCAGGACGCGGTGAAAATGGCTGCTGTCTGCGAATCCGCCGGCCGCGGCAGCTTCCGCAATACTGGCGCCGTTCATGATGCGGGTGAGCGCGAGTCTGGACTTGTGCAGCAGAATATATCGATGCAGGGAAATCCCAATGTCGGTTTTGAACAAGGGCCGTAGCCGGCTTTCCGACAAAAACAGTTCCTGGGCAATTCGGGTGATTTTCAATTCTCCGGACCGGTCAGCGGCGATAATGCGAATCGCATTTTTCACCCGCTCGTCGATGGCCTTGTGGGGATTCCCGGTTCGCAACGTGTAGAGCAATTGTCGAACCAGCTGCTCAAGGTTGCGGCTGTCGGCGCTAAGCATACATCGCTCGAACTGGCCGGGTTTCTCAAGGAGCAGCATCTCTTCGTCGAAGCTGCAGATCCCGCGGGCCGACAGATACCGGGAGCGGAGGCAGTCTGCCAGGTCGCCGCAGCTTTCAATATAGACAATCAGTTGTACACCCCGCGAGGTGTCGAGCTTATGGATGACGTCTTCCTTTATCAACAGGCATTTATAGGCATTCCAGGCCGTGTCGGGGGTACGAAACCGGAATTCGCAGCCTATGCCGATGATGAGCTGCAGCGTATTGTGGCTGTGGAACGGAGTAATATAGGATGAATAGAACATCGCGGAGATGTCATTCCAGAGATATAGGGTAGTTGTATATGGATTTCGGCGGGTGCGCATGGAAAATGATCGTTTTATCCAATTTTTAGTCGTTGGAGGCGGGTAGCTTTACCTTTTAAAATTATCGAAAAAATGAGAGCCTGTATTACCGCTTGCATAATTACCCTGCTGCTGGGATGCGTCACCGTTGTCCGGGGCCAGGGTCCGGTAAAGCCTTATCGTCTGCCGGGTGTCTATCAATTCGACTTCGTGAGCAAGGTCAATCATCAGCCATACCGATTGACGGTAGCGATCCCTTTCGGGTATTCTGCGACAGACAGCACGCGGTATCCGGCGATGTACCTGTTGGACGGGGACCCGAATTTACCACTGGCCGCGCTGATTCAATGGAACTTAACTTATGATGAGGAAAGTCCGAAGATGATACTTGTCGGCGTAGGTTACCAGAGCAATGACTTTATGGGGACAATCCCTTATCGGACGCTGGACTATACGCCTACACGGGATGACAGGGCAGACTCCGAGATGACGGCTCATCATCATGTAAATATGGTCTCCGGGGGTGCGGAGAATTTTCTCCGGGTCTTAGAGCAGGAGATCATTCCCTTTATCAACCAACATTACAAAGTCAATACCGATCGGGCGTTGGCCGGTCATTCGTTCGGCGGGTTATTTGCCGCCTACGTCCTGTTTACTCACCCGGAGGTGTTTCAGCGGTATTTGATCAGCAGTCCGTCTCTGGATTGGGATAACCACGTCATTCAAAAAATGGAGTCAGGGTATGCGGCGGGGCACTCTTCGTTGACAGCCAGGGTCTTCCTGTCGGCGGGGAGCGCGGAGCCGGAAAGCATGGTCCCGGATGTGCAGGCTTTGTCAAAGACGCTGGCCGGCAGGCATTACCAGGGATTGGAGGTTACAGAAAAGGGTTTCGAGGATGAGACACATCTTTCGGTCATTCCGTTTGCGATCAGCAGGGGGTTAAGAGTGTTGTACCGGCGTTGAAGTTAAAATTAATATAATATGCACACTTGTTTATAACTATAGCTTGGACGGGCGCGATAAAACGACTACTTTACTATCATGATTTTCTCCCCCGGTCAAGAAGTCATCGTACTAGATACCACTCACAAGCCAGCAGGCTCCGCGATTGTGCAAAGTTATCATCCGGAGACGCATCGTTGCATCGTGCTTTTTCAATATCCGGGATCTCCATTTCCGGAAAGTATCCCCATCCCGGAGTATCGGCTGGTAACGCAGCCGCTCGAAACGGCGACAGCTTAATCTTCCTTCAGGATTTTCGGACTAAATAATGTGATCCGGATCACCCGGTTTTCTCGTGCTCCTTTCGGACCTTCATGGTAATAAATCGAGCCAAACATGAAAACCTTATTTATCATCATAACGCTTTTTAAGATGACTAACAATCAACAAGACGGCGGGGCTGTGGTCGCCGCCAATCCACAGGACAGTGCGGCTATTGCACATCTCCTGACCGATGCGTATTTCAAGGGCATCTATGAAGGGGATGTCAATCTGCTGGGCAGTACGTTCTATTCCGGCACGTTGTTGTTTGGCGATGCGGGCGGGAAGCCTTATTTCAAGACCCTGGCGCAGTACCTGGATGGGGTGGCGCACCGGCAGAGCCCGAAGGATTCGGGCAAGCCATTCAAGGGAGACATCCTCTCGATCGAAATCATCAACTCGATCGCAGTGGCGAAGGTGCATGTGAAGATGTATGACTTCAATTATTACGAACTGCTATCCTTCCATCAGCTTGATGGGAAATGGGTCATTGTGAATAAGATGATCGCGGATGTAGAGCCATAAAACATGTTCGATGCGGTTATTTCAGAGCTTGTCGATCCACCTCTTGATCTCTTCTTTGGTATGGCCGGTCTTCTTCTGCAGGCGTCCAAACAATTCATCTTCTTTCCCTTCTTCATAGAGGAGGTCGTCGTCGGTCAGGTTGGCGTATTGTTGTTTGATTTTTCCTTTGATCTCGTTCCAGTTGCCTTTTATTTTCAAGCCGGCGCTGCTGTTGGGTGTGGTTTGCATAATTCAGGTTTTATTGCATGGCGTGCAAAAGCCGGTCCAGGGGTGGTGCGGGCGGTCAGATGGAGGCGGGTATCTGGCGGGAACAGGTCGAATTCGTAATGGTTCGATAAACGGAGCTGTTTAAGATGAATTTAACGGGGTGAAAAACACTGCTTTGGCATGGTAGTAGATTTAGCTCCTGTATGGCAAAAAAGAAATCCTATACGATCTATTTTACGTATGACGTAAACGATCACTCCCTGAGGTTTCTGTTATGTGCTGAGGTGGAGGGCGCAGATTCCGGCGTGTATACCATTACTAATATTCGCCAGGACGGTCAGCACAGTGGGGCGCTATTCCCGCCCATCAGAGTCCAGAAAGAGGATGGTGTTTGGGTAATCGTGGACACGGACACCACCAGCCGGTTAAGCACGGCGATCGGGGCTGCGATCGATGAGCAGGAACATCAGGAACGTTCAGCGTAGAAAAATTTCCTCACGCGCCGGTATTTATTACCTTTAAAATAGCCGGCCTTCCAAACCGGCGAAACGGCAAGGAACTTGTACAGGTTAATAAAACCCCTATTGTACAATGAAAATACTCCTGATCGAGGATGAAATCAAGCTGGGACAATTCCTTTGCGACGGCCTTGCGGAAGCGGGGCATATCTGCGATCATTTCACCGACGGCTCCAAAGGTCTGGAAGCTGCGCTGACGGTGGACCATGATCTGATCATCCTGGATCTGATGTTGCCGAATATGAACGGCTTCGAAATCCTTATGAATTTACGCAAGGCACGCAATATGACACCGGTGTTGGTGCTCAGCGCGCTAAGCGATGCCGACAAGGTCATCCAGGCGCTGGATCTGGGGGCCATTGATTATATGCGCAAGCCTTTCGACTTCGATGAGATGCTGGCCCGGATCCGGACGATTCAGCGGCGCAGCTTCCAGCAGTCAGGGGACCATTTCAGTGTGGGGGACCTGAATATTAATCTGCGGAGCCGGGAGGTGCAACGGGGTGGCCAGCGGATCAATCTGAGCAACCGGGAATTCGCCCTGCTCGAGTACCTGATCAGCCATCCCAATCAGGTAGTGACGAAGACGCAGATCCTCGATAAGATATGGGATATCAACTTCGATCCGGGTAGCAATATCGTTGAGGTACATATGTATCAGCTGCGCAAGAAGATCGACGGTGGCCCGGAGGAGCCGCTGATCCAAACCGTTATCGGCCGCGGTTATATGCTGAAGGGCCAGGTCACAAAAAATTAATTTATGCGGCACCGTTACCGGATGGGCGTCCAATTTAAGATCACGCTGGCGTTTAGTGTGGTCTTTATCCTGCTGTGCGGCCTGTTTGGCCTGATCGGTTATCACCAGGTGCATGGGATGCTGATCCGGGTGGCGGTGAACCATGAGACGCTGGATGCGAATCTCCGGTCACTGCGAAACATGATCCTGGCAATTTGCCTGCTGGCCGTGCTGATCTCGGCGCTGACGTCCTATGTTGTCGCAAGTCTCCTGTTGGTGCCGCTGCAGCGGATCATTCATGCAGCCCGGAATTTTGCTACAAATAAGATGCAAGACCCTATCCCGGTCAATGGGACTAAAGATGAGCTCCAGGAGCTGTCTGTGACGATCAATGAAATGATCTCGCGGATCGATGAAGCGGTGCATCAGCAGCAAAACTTCTTCGGTTCGGCCTCACATGAGCTAAAAACGCCGCTTGCCATTTTACGGACAGAGCTCGAGGTTGGGTTGAGGAAACCGGGGCTGGAGGAGGGACTACGCCAGTTGCTGAGCAATCAGCTGGAGGAGATCAGCCGCTTGCAGGCGATCGTGAATGAGTTCCTGGTGGTCAGTCAACTGCGGGTCGGTTCGCCCTCTATCTATAAAAAGCCGTTCGATCTGTCGGTACTGATTGTCAAGGTCTTCAACCAGCTGCTTCCGCTGCTCAGGCAGAAGAACCTGGAACCGGTGATCCACTTCGATGAGGAGGCTGCCGATTTCATCGTGGAGGCAGATGAGGATAAGATCCGGATCGTGCTGTTGAATCTCCTGGAAAATGCAGCCAAATATGGGGTGAAGGACACGGCGATCATCTGTAAGGTGGACAAGCCTGTTTCCGCGGAGGAACTGACGGTACAGTTTGTCAATACGACGAAGGAAGAAAGGGTGGCGACGGATCATCTTCAGGTGGCCTTTTTTCGCTCCGACCTTGTGCAGAAAGGGGCGGGGCTCGGGTTGTGGCTTTGCAAGGAGATCATCCGGCTGCACGACGGCCGGCTAGAGATCTCGAGCGGTCAGCATCAGTTCGAAGTGACCGTGAATCTTCCGTTGCTGGTTACCCTCCCTGCAGTCTCTCTTCAATGAGCTTGACCATCTGGTCAATCTTGAAAGGTTTGGCGAGGTAGCCGTTGGCCCCTGCTTTTTTGGCGAGTTCCTCTCCCTTTTCCATACCCGTAAAATAGATGACCGGAATATGTTGGGTCAGGGGATTCGTCTTGATGATACCGGTAGCCTGGATTCCGTCGATCTCGGGCATTCGATGGTCCATGAAGATGAGGTCCGGCATGAAATCCTTGACGACCTCAATCAACACGTTCGTACTCCACAATACCAGCACATTGTATCCGCGGTTGGTCAGGACCAGCTTACAAATGGATAAATGATCCACGTCATCGTCTACCAATAATATTTTCCTGGGTCCAGGCATGCCGGTACTGTTTGGCGGTAAAATTATGGCCTCACTTCTCTTCCCCGTCGTCTTCATCCGCGGTATGAAGAAAAATTAATTTCGGGATTAGATTCTTTTAAGGTTTGCACATAATGAACTGATAATCATTCAGGCGGTCTTCCGCCGAAAATTGCCGCAATCCTTGTGCCGACTCGGGGTTTGGGGACAGTTCGTTCCGAAAAGTGGGCGCGGCGGCCGGTACGAGGGGTTGCGAAGGGTGGCGCGGCGGGTTTTTCGGGAATTGAGTATCTTGGGTTCCATGACTGCGAAATATCGGATAGAGTCCATTGACCTGCTGCGCGGCGCGGTGATGCTGATCATGGCGATCGACCATTGCCGCGATCATCTGCTGCGGGGTCATCCCGAGCCAACCGATCTCGCAACGACCACTCCCCTACTCTTCTTTACCAGGTGGATCACACATTTCTGCGCGCCGGTCTTTGTCTTTCTGAGCGGGATCTCCGCGTGGCTGGCGGGGACGCGGCGGACGGGGCGGCAGCTGAGCGCTTTGCTGATAAAGCGGGGTTTGTGGCTGATCGCCGTTGAGATCTTGTTGATCTCGCCCGGCCTAAGTCTTGATCCGCGCCTTCATTTGGTGGTCTTGCAGGTGATCTGGGCGATCGGCGGGAGCATGTTCCTCCTGGGGCTGCTCATCCGGTCCGGCGTCTCGCGCTTGTGGATTGGCGTTATCGGAGCGGCGATCTTTCTGGGGCATAATATTTTCGATTATACCGGAGCAGGGGTGGTGGGGAAGACCTTTGTGTGGCAGTTGCTGGTGGCTGCAGGAGGTTTTGTCGGGTCCAGTATTGTGCCGTTGGGGCATGACCATGTCGTGATCGTTGCGTATGCGCTGTTGCCATGGACGGGGGTTATGCTGCTTGGGTATGCGGTCGGGCCGATCTATGGTTCGGGGTTCGATGCGGTTCGACGGCGGCGGCTGTTATTGCGGGGCGGAGTTGTGGTGCTGGCGGCTTTTCTGGTGTTGCGGGGTTTCAATTGGTATGGTGATCCGGCGCCGTGGGCGGTGCAGAAGACTTCGATGTTGACAGTGATCTCCTTTCTGAATGTGACGAAGTATCCGTGTTCGTTAGTCTATCTGTGTATGACACTGGGGGTGGCGTTAGTTGCGCTTGCGGTGACGGAAGGGGTCCGCGGGCGATTTATCTCGGCGATTGTGGTATTTGGGAATGTACCATTTTTTTATTATGTGATCCATTGGTATCTGATCGCGTCGAGTTGTATTGCAGTGTTCTTTTTGGAGGGATATGGCAAGGGGCAGATCGTGACGCCGGGTAATCCGTTCCTGTTCGATCCGCCCGGGTTCGGGTTGTCGCTGGCGGGGATGTATGGAGTTTGGCTGGTGGTGGTAGTCGCGTTGTACTGGCCTTGCAGGTGGTTTAGCGGGTATAAGCGGCGTAACCCCTCGAAGTGGTGGTTGAGTTATTTATAGGATGCCGGATTCTCAATTGAACGACTGCCGGAACTCCAGTGGCGATAATTTGGTCTTCGTCTTGAACAATTTACTAAAGGACTGTGGGTGTTCGAAACCGAGGTCGTAAGCGATCTCGCTGATGGAGGCGTCGGTGGTGGAAAGTTTTTCCTTTGCCTTTTCGATCAGCTTCCCATGGATATGCTGCTGGGTGCTTTGCCCGGTCAATACTTTCAGCAAACTGCTTAGGTAGTTGGGGGATACATTGAGTTGGGCGGCGATGTCGTGCACGGCGGGCAATCCTTTCCGGATCAGGTCTCCGGCGGTAAAATATTCTTCGAGGAGCTTTTCCAGCCGGTCGAGGATCTGATGGTTCGTTATTTTCCGAGTGATGAACTGGCGGTGATAGAACCGTTCGGCATAGTTGAGCAAGGTCTCGATCTGGGAGATGATGATGTCCTGGCTGAATTTGTCGATGTTGTTTTGGTATTCCTGGTGAATCGTCCGGATAATACCGGTAATGATGTCTTCTTCTTTGGAGGAGAGGAAGAGCGCTTCGTTTACGGAATAGTCAAAATACCCGCGTTGCCGGATCGATTTGGCCAGCGGGGTATTCCAGAGAAAATCGGGATGGATCAGGAGCATCCATCCCGACTGTCGGAGCGGTTGGTTGGTGTCGTGCTCGACGCGGAACACTTGACCAGGGGCAATAAAGAACATGATCCCTTCGTCAAAGTCATAGTCCTGCTGGCCGTAGTGAAATTTGCCGCTGAAATTGCGTTTCAGGGAAATGTTGTAATAGTCGAGCACCAGGCTCATGGGTTCTTCCCCCGGCGGATGCTGGATGTCTTCCACGTTGACTACGCTGATGAGGGGGTGTTGGGGTTTAGGCAGCTGCCTAAACTCGTGAAATTCGGTGATGCTTTTAACGCGATGGATCTTGTTCATGGGTGTCATTTTGTTACCAGGCTACTACTTCGTCCTTTAGGAATTTCCCGGTTGGACCGTCCGGGCCGATGGTCGCATACTTTACGATGTATCCGGCGCCCTGTTCGGCGGTCTGGAGGCCCTTGTGCTGGTTGAGGTCGGTTGCGGTATAACCTGGCGTGACGCTGTTGATCCTGAATTTGGTGTTTCGGAATTGGTTAGCGAGCGCGAGGGTGAAGGCGTTCAGGGCCGTCTTGGAGCAACTATAGGCGTCAAAATTGTCCCAGTTGGGGTTCCGTTCGGCGCCGCTATGACGGGCCAGCGATCCCAGTTCGCTCGAAACGTTGACGATGACGGGTGCGGCGGACTTTTGTAATAACGGCAAAAAGTGTTGTGTTGTTTGAACGGCGCCGAAAAAATTGGTCTCGAAGACGGTGCGCAGGACATCGATATCGGTGGTGGCGATATGCTGGGGCTGCCCGCCGGCGATACCGGCGTTGTTGATTAAAATGTCGAGGGACCCGTGCAGGGACTTTATTTCGGCTGCGGCTTGCTGGATGGACCGGCTATCGGTGACGTCGATGCGGGTGAATTTGACATTCGTGATACCCGAGTCGTGGAGTTTTTTAACCGCTTCCGCGCCCCGGGCTTCCTCCCGGCTGCCGAGGTAAACATGATACCCCAACTGCGCCATTTGTTTGGCCGTCTCAAATCCAATGCCTTTATTGGCTCCGGTAATGAATACTGTTCGCATGGCGGTTATCTTAATGTACCGGTTGGGCTGCTGCGCTTGCATAGGCAGCAGCGAATTCCTTTGCAAATTCGGTCATTTTTGTCTTTCCCAATGTCGGGCGATGACGAAAGTAGTCTTCGTAAAGCTTGCCGCCGCGTCGGAAAGCATTCATTTCAACAAGGCCCCGGGCAACGCCGGCGTTCATTCCCACGGCGAGCATTCCGTTGAGCAATTGTTCGTCGGGGATGGCCACCCATTTCAATTCCGGCCGGCCGATGGCTTTTCCGAGGATGGCGGCTACTTCGTTGGGTGAACGTTCGTCGCTGGCTATATAGTGCACGGTTCGGCCTTCGAACGGTTGGGTGATCTGTTTGGCGATGGCGGACGCGATATCGGCCGGAGCCACCCAGGGTTCCTTTTCATTCCCGTCGTAGTTGGATACGATTGCGCCCTGGCTTTTGATCACGGGAATAAAGGACAATAGGTTATAGTAGAATCCGACGGGCCGCATGAAGCTGATGGCTACGTCAGCGGGCAGTTGGTTCAGGATCTGTTCGACCTTATAATGGAATGCAAGGATGCCGTTTCCTTTATCGGTATGGGCGCCGATGCTGCTAAGGTGGACAATACGTTTGACGTCCGACTGTTGAATGGCCTGCACAAAAGTGTGGGCAAGGCGGTTGCTGTGCTCATAGATGTCGAAATTGGGGTCGAAGAAACCTCCCGGGGGCTCCATGAGGTAAACCGCATCGGCGCCTTTGAAGGTAGCGGCGAGGAAAACGGGGTCTTCAACGGACCCGATGGCGGGAATGGCGCCCAGGGCTTTGATGGCCCGGGCCTTATCGGGATTGCTGCTGATGACGGTGACGGTGTGGCCCTCCCGAACAAGCTGTTCGGCAAGAGGCTTGCTGATATTTCCTAAAGAACCGGTGATGACGAGTTTCATTGTTTGGCTTTTTTGATGATGTAAAATTCGGCGGTTCCGGCGAAAGGTGTGTAGCCGATTCTATGGTTGTTGTAGCCAAATATGAGGGGCGCTTTATTCGGAGTTTAAATTATTAACGGTGGGATGGCGCGATGATTGTCTGAATGTGATACAGTGGGGTGTGCACTATCGGCCAAGAGGTCGTTAAGCCCCTCCTGTTCGAAAATGATCTGGCCGATGCGGAGGTCGGACCAGCCTTCGCGAAGGCTGTACGTAAATGCCGGCTTGTTCCTGACCAGCTGGCAATCGATGTAGTGGGTGCGGACGTTCCTATTGGCACGGGTGTTTTCCTTTAACTGGTGAAGATGGGTGGAAATGAAGAAGCAGGATTGTTTGAATTGGGTGAGGCCGCGTATGGTTCGGTTAGAGATGGCGAGGGCATCTTCGGGGTTGGTGCCGCGGAAGAGCTCGTCAAACACGGCAAAACACCTGCGATTCTCGCGGGCCTGAAGGAGGACATTCTTCAGGTTCATTACTTCTGTCATGAAGTGACTGTAGCCGTTCAAAATATCGTCGTTGAGATTGATGGCGATGGCGATGACGTCAAACCAGGCCAGCTGGCATTTTTCCGCCGGCACGGCCAGGCCGAGATGGGCGAGGGTCACGCAAAGCCCGATCGCCTTCAGAAGTGTGGATTTGCCGGACATGTTGGGACCGGTAATGAGGGTAACCGCCTCTGTAACCTGAATGTCGTTCAGAACGGGGTTGTGGATCAACGGGTGATAGAACCCCTTGATGGAAAGGCCTTCTTCGATGAAGGTGGGGAATTGGAATTGGTGTTTTATAATGCCTTTTGTCAGGGAAAGACAGGCTTCAAAAAAGAAGAAAGCGTTCCAAAAGGCGTCAATCTCTCCGCTACCAACTTTCTCCCTGATCAATCGCGTAAGCCGCGGGAGGGCAGTCGCGTGCAAGCCGTGAGTGCGGACAGTGTCATATTGGCGTTCAACCTCGAGGTCTTCGAAGAGTTGCCGGATGCGGGTGATTATCGGCCGGAATTCTTCGGGCAATTGGCTGATCTTCAGGTCGCGAAACCAGGCCTCATCGATCTTATGGAAGAAAATAAGAAGATTGCTCAACTGACCAATCTCGCGATTGCGGCGTGAGCGGGAGAAGAGAAAGAACCTGGTGTCGCGGGCGGCGATCTCTTTCAGATAGCTGTAGGCCTCGTGGAATTCGGTCCGGGAATAGGCGAAGGGCCGATGGAGGTGATCATGGCTAATGAGGGACTTAAGAATAGCCTGACGGGCATAAATCTCGTCAATAGATGACGGTCTGTCAGCCATCCACTGCAGCAGTACGTCCCGTGCGTATTCGTTGTATACATGATCGAACAACGGGACGATCTCATTATTAAAATGAAGGTCGTGAATGGTTAGCATGATACCTAAAGTAACGTGAAGGGGTGGAAATGTTGCTTAAACTCCCCGGTTTTGGGAAAATTTTGGGAAAAGTTGGCGGGGTTTTCAAGGAAGGTTGAGGGGAGATAAGGGGGGCTTGGCAGGAGATGTAGGCGGAATGGAGGTGAGATGGGGGCGGAATGGAGGTGGGATGGGGCGGAATGGAGGCT
>DATMLR010000162.1:0-5335 GCA_035570015.1 Puia sp. | reverse complement strand
CTCAGCTGGATAGTCGAATATAACCCCATGACCCCGATCATCGAGACCTTCCGGCTCGGTTTTCTCGGCAGCGGGACCTTTACCTGGGGTCTGTTCGGATACGCCGTAGCCGTGACGTTCGGGATCCTGTTTGCGAGTATTATCGTGTTCAACCGCGTCGAGAAAAATTTCGTCGACACCATTTAAAATAAATTAACCGCCGGGTGGTTTCAACCGCCGGATCGTACTGTATGGGCATAGCTATTAAAGCGGAGAATCTGTCAAAGGCTTACCAGCTTGGCGAAATAGGGACAGGGACCATATCCCGCGACCTTGAAAGATGGTTCGCCAGGGTAAGAGGCAAAGAAGATCCATTCCTGAAAATCGGCGAAGTGAACGACCGCACGGTTGCCGGCGGCAGCAACGTCGTATGGAGCCTAAGGGATATCGATTTCGAGATCCGGCAGGGTGATGCGGTGGGGATAATCGGCCGGAACGGTGCGGGTAAAAGTACCTTGCTGAAGATCCTGAGCAGGGTCACCTCCCCGACGACTGGCGTTGTAAAGGCCAAAGGCCGGATTGCAAGCCTGCTGGAGGTGGGGACGGGTTTCCATCCGGAGCTGACCGGGCGGGAGAATATCTACCTCAACGGCGCCATCCTCGGCATGCGCAAAAAGGAGATCGACCGCAAATTCGACGAGATCGTCAATTTCTCCGGCGTCGATAAGTACATCGATACCCCGGTCAAGCGATACAGCAGCGGAATGTATGTCCGGCTGGCGTTCGCCGTCGCCGCGCACCTGGAAAGCGAGATTTTGATCGTCGATGAAGTCCTTGCCGTAGGGGACGCCGAGTTCCAGAAGAAGTGCCTGGGTAAAATGAAAGACGTGAGTGTGGGTGAAGGCAGGACTGTCCTTTTCGTCAGCCACAATATGCAGGCGATCAGCAATTTGTGCGATCACTGTTTTGTCATGAACCAGGGCGGCATTATTTATAAAGGGCCCACCAAAGAGGCGTTGACGGTTTACGCGGAAAGCTTCACCAAATACAATACGGGTGCCGAGTGGAGACGGACAACCAGAGAAAATGCCGGGCCCATCAAATTTTCAGAAATAAAAAGCGTTCTTTACGGCGATGCCGGTAAAATGAAGATGGACTTTTTGGTGAAATTCGATGCGCATGAGGATTTCAAGCCGACTTTTTTGGCCATAGATATTTCTACCATTCATACAACCCTTATGCAGGCCCTTCCTTCGATAACACCTTTTATTACTCCCGACAATTTCCGGGAGCCATTTGAGGTCTCGGTCGACCTGCCTCCGCTGATACCAGGGCTCTACTATGCGGACTTCTGGATCGGCAGCCACAACAATGAGACCGCTGATTTTATAGAAAAAGCGATCCAGTTCGAGATTATCGAGTCCCCAACTTCGAATCGCACTTTCCCGCATTCACCGGATCATGGATTTGTGGTGCCCTTTTCACAGGTCAGGAGTTCGGGCAGTCAATAAATCGCTTTCGCCTCACAATATTAAACCCATGCTTTCAAAAAAGACCCGTTCGATATTTAAGCCCAGGACCCCGGACAAGCAGCAGGAACAATTCGAGTCGATCTATTCGAGGTTCAGGGAGTTTACCATGATCCCGAGAAACTTATATCTGGATAACCTGAAGATTGCGGAAAAGGCGAGGAACCTCGAGGGCGATGTCGTTGAATGCGGCGTTTGGCGCGGCGGTATGGTCGCCGGGATCGCCGAACTGTTCCGGGCGGATAAGAATTATTACCTGTTTGACAGTTTCGAGGGCCTGCCGCCTGCAAAAGACATCGACGGAGTAGCGGCGAAAGAATGGCAAAAGAACCCCGACGGCGAGTTCTATAATGACAATTGCAAAGCGGAGATCGATTTTGCTATAAAGGCGATGGACCAGACAGGGGCCAGCTATAAATGTATCAAGGGATGGTTCAGTGAAACCCTGAAGGATATCTCGTTTATCGGGCAGATCTCCTTACTGAGACTGGATGGCGATTGGTATGAATCAACCATGGAATGCCTTACCGCCCTCTTTCCAAAAGTCGTCGAAGGTGGGATCATTATCATAGATGACTACTATGCCTGGACCGGCTGCAGCAGGGCTGTTCATGACTATCTCTCTTCCATTCAGTCGGCATCCCGGATCTGGATGAGCAGCGAATGTGTGGCATATATCGTAAAAACGGAAAGTAAATCATAAGTTCGGAAAGTAAATCGTAAGTGCAACCCGTCAAATATATTCATACAGAGATAACCCACAACCTGACGTCGCCGCAAATCATTGTTCCCGAAGTCATCCGGTTATTGAATCCGAAAAGCGTGATCGACATCGGCTGCGGGACCGGTACATTCCTGCATGTTTTTGCCCACGAAGGGATTTCGGACTACCTCGGCGTCGACGGGGCCTGGGCGAAAGACGGGTTGTTGATCGGGAAAGAACATTTTGCGAGCTGTGACCTGGAGAAGGAGTTTGACCTGGGCCGGACTTTCGACCTCGTGGTCTGTCTGGAAGTGGCGGAACACGTGTCTGAATCTTCTTCCGACGGATTCGTTCAGTCCCTGGTCAATCATGGCCGGACGATCCTCTTTTCCGCCGCGATCAGGAACCAGGGCGGTCAGAACCATATTAACGAGCAGAACTTTGACTACTGGCAGCGGAAATTCAAAAAGCACGGCTACTATTTCTACGACATTTTCCGCCCCTTGTTTTGGAACGCGGCCGACGTCCAGTGGTGGTACAAACAAAACATGTTCCTGGTGGTTCACGAATCGGTATCACTTCCGCCGGCCATTGAGGGCCGCAGAATGCCCGAGAACGCGGACACTCACGCGCACCCCGAAATGGCGGAATTCTACCGTCAATTATATCTGGATGAAGCGGTTAAAACCCGGCAACTGCAATCCGAGCTGAAAGACATCGTTTGGGGGGATAAGCGACCCATTTTTTATATCAGGGGCTTATTGAAAACGGTTAGAAATCTCTTCAGATGAACGGTGTTTCGGTTGTAATCTGCTGTTATAACAGCGCCGCCCGACTGCCGGAAACCATCAGGCATCTGGCGCTCCAGCAAATCTCCGCGGACATTCCCTGGGAAGTCATTATCGTAAATAATGGCTCTACGGATGATACGAAAGAAGCCGCGACCCGCGAACTGACCCGCTATGACTGGAAGCAGGCGCGATATAAAGTAGTCGATGAGACAAAGTCCGGACTCAGCCATGCGCGACAAAAGGGGGTCGAAGAAGCCGCCTATCCTTATGTGGTACTCTGCGACGACGACAATTGGCTTGATGCGGATTATATTCAGGCGGGGTACGACTTCCTGGAGCGCAACCCCGCTTATGCGGCGATTGGCGGCCGCTCGGAGGCCGTTTTCGAAACCGGCGTTGTTGCGCCGGATTGGTTTGAAGAATACCAAATGGGTTATGCGGTAGGTCCGCAGGGAGAAGAAGGCGATATTACAGCGAGGGGGTATTTGTGGGGGGCCGGGATTATCTTTCGAAAATCCGCCTATCGATCGGTGATCAACCCGGCATTCCCTTCCCTGCTGACAGACCGGAAAGGCAATGAGCTATCGTCGGGCGGGGACTCCGAAATGTGTCTGCGATTTGTGATCGTCGGGTATAAATTATACTATGCGGGCAAATTGAAGTTTAAGCATTTCATTACCTCCAACCGGCTGACCATCGCCTACCGGGATAAACTGTGGGCCGGCTTCTGGGAATCGGCGACGGTGCTGAATAAGTATTATTTTTATCTCAAAGCCGTTGGTTTGGGTAACCCCGCCATGCAACGGCTTAAAATAACACTGAAGTATGCGCTGCACGTACTCGGGATCAGGAAGCTGAACGAGATTGACGAAAATCTGCTGTATGTGCTGACATCCCTGAAGGTCGAACGACATGACCCGGACTATCAGCTGATCCGCGAGCTGAGGAAATTAAAAAAGGAGCTCCCTAGCCAGCCGGAGGGCGCATTTAATCGCCAATGAGCCTATTTCTGGAAGTTAAAATTACGGATGGTCTGGGTAACCAGCTTTTTCAATACGCAACCGGGCGGAGCCTGGCCCTTAAGAAGGGGATCAAACACTTCCTGCTGAATATCGACAGCTTCCACAATAATCCTCTCGGCAGAGAATTCGGGCTTCGCAACTTCCGCACGAAAGGCAAGGTCATCACCAACCGCCTTGTTGAAAAAATCCTCCGGAAGGACACGCAATACAACCGGCTGATTTCCACCTTTCCCTTCTATAAGACTATTTCGGATGATGCCTTGAAATTGCAGGAACTTTCCCTCAATGACAGCCTGTTCCTTTCCCTGACCGGGTATTGGCAGTCGGAGTATTATTTCAAAGATATCCGTTCCCTATTGCTGGACGAACTTCAGCCGCCGGATGCGCCCCGGTTGCCGGACTGGATGCGGGAAGAAGAGACCGTCGCCGTGCATGTGCGGAGAACAGACTATCTCACGGAATCGGGGATCGGCTGCCTGGGCCCTCGATATTACGAGCGCTCTATGGCCGTGATGCGCGAACGGTTGAGGGATCCGCTGTTCGTATTCTTCTCCGATGACATTCCCTGGTGCAAACAGACATTCAGCAACGACAGGACGGTATTCTGCGAAGATCCCCCCTGGGATACGGATTTTCTGCAGCTATATCTGATGTCGAAATGCGGGCATCAGATTGTCGCAAACAGTTCCTTCTCCTGGTGGGGCGCGTGGCTGAACCGCAACCCCGGCAAGATCATCCTGAGGGCACAAACGCCTTTCGTCGATACGTCCTTGTTCCGCAAGCCATATTATTACCCCGAAGAATGGATACCCGTCAATAATGGATGAGCGTCAACCCCGGATAAATATGCCCGCACTACCCCGACGCGCTTTCGGCTGGATCAACCGGATGTGGGTCAGGAAAACGACCGGCCTCCGGTACAGCTATTACCGGTGGCGCCATAAGAAAAATGGCATCACCATGCACCCTTCGGTGCGGATTGACCGGAAGGTGGAGCTCTATACCAGTTCGCCCTTCTGGAATTTTCATTATGGGGGCGAGATCATCCTTCATGCGGGCGTAATGCTGGGCAAGGGTATGATCGTTCATGGTTATGGGGGGAGGGTGGAAGTGGGGGAGAACAGTATTTTTGGGCCCGGGGTGACGATCTATGGCCATGGCAACGTGACGATTGGCAGGGATTGCCTGATCGCCATGGAAACAAAGATCATTTCCGCCAACCACGATATCCCGCCCCGTTCCGTCCGGATCAATGAACGTCATGATATCCGCAAACCGATCACTATCGGCGATGACGTGTGGCTCGGTGCC